>DATIKJ010000021.1:0-8657 GCA_035477615.1 Spirochaetia bacterium
ATAACAAGACTAATGATAAGGATGACAAAAAAGAGTATTGTGAGGGGTGAAATTAATTTCTTCACAGTCAAATTGTATATAGTTTGTTTTTCACTTCCTTAGTTTAACAAAACTATTGATCTTTTCAATGGAGGTATTCCAAGGAAGGTTAATAACTTCAACAGATGCTTTTTCAAATTTATCACGCCAAGCAGTTTCTCTGTCTGGGGCGGCAAGATCATGTTGAATAATGAGGAAGGTTGATGAGGGAGAAGATTTTTTTTTCTTTGTCCAGTAAGTTGAGTTATTTTTAATGTATTCAGGGACATCGGGAAGATAAGAAATTTCACTTGGTTGGTAACCAAATTTTTGAGTACCATACCACCAAAATATATATTGGTAAGTGTAGTCGTAGACAGATGGTATATAAGAATAGACTTTGAAAGATTGACCAGAGGCATCCTCATATACTTTTTCGACAGTGAGCAACATGTTCTTTAGATTACTAGGATCGTTTGAGGAAATATTTTTGATAGTTTTAAGATAGTTTAAGTTTGAGACAACGGAAGTAAAAATTATTAAACAAAAAATTAAGATGGCAGCTATTTGGGCTTTGTGGTTTTCACTAATGATTTTTAGGCTTGATGCAAATGAATAGATGGCAAAAGGAACTAAACCGTAGAGGTACCAATCTTTAAGGTTGTAGGGAAAGATGAGAAAAAAGATTAAAAAGATAAGAATAAATTGAAGATTGCTTTGAAGGAATTGTGCAACAAAAGATTTCTTTTTGGGCAACAATAAGGCAAAAATAATAATGACAAAAATTATGTAGACAGGAAGATAGGATACGTTTGAAAATAAGGAAATAAAATGCATTAGTCGATTGGAGATCATCTCGAAAAAGGATAATTTTGATCCTAAAAAATGAGAGTTGCCAAAAAATTCAGCAAACAGTGCCTTGGTCATCAAAAAGCGATGACTAATTTCAAAAGCTATCTGGGGAATAAGGGTTAGAAAAAAGCCGACACTTAAGGGAATTAGATGACGATGATTGATATCTCTTTTAAGGTGAAGAAAATATGAGATGGGAAAAAATAAAATGCCGACAGCTGCTTGAAGTTGAAGAACGACACCACAAAGAAGACCTTCTAAAAAAGACATTAGTTTTGATTTGAAGATTATAAATATTGGAAAAAGTGATGAAAAATAGAAAACGGCGTTAGCGTTAAAAGAAAATCTAGTGGTGAGGAAAGCAACTGGTGAAAGAAGAAGTAGACAGGAGGCCAAAAGACCAAGGTATTTATCTTTTTTACTGAGAAAAATAAAAACAAGCAAAGAAACTAAATGAAAAACAATAATAGAAAAATAAACAAGACTAAGAGGATTGCCTCCACTAATGATAAAGGGAATGAGATTGTAGTAATACCAGAAAGGGCCAAGATATAAACCAAGAATATCAGTAATGGGGCCAATAAGTTTGGGAGTATGACTAACGGCCATATGCCGAACCTCTAACATATCCCTTGCCTGATCCGAGGTGAAGGCAATGTTGTAGTTACTGACAACTTGAAATCTAATAACTAAAGAGATGACGAAGACAAAACAAAAAATAAAAAATATGCCGTACTTTTTTATTAAAAGCTTTAAAGAAGTAGACACACTAAATAAGTTTTTTTAGATTAGAGAAAAAAGCAGTATGGGAATAAAGACTAGTTCTGTCTGTGGCGGCTATATGCATTTTTTGGTAAAGATCTTCATCTTTAATTAAATCAATCGTATTTTCAGCAATCTCGTTAGCATCGGCACAGAGAAAACCAGTACCTTCAGAAATAATTTCTTTTTGCCCTCCTTTGCCAATAACGACTGGTACACTGCCCGAGACCATACTTTCGACGGTGGTAATACCAAAATGTTCAACTTTTTCTGGATCTGTTTGTTCATTTATTTCAAAACCAGCAGCATGCCAAAAGAATTTTGCCTTAGCATAAAGACTCTTTAATTTAGCAAAGTCAGGATTAACAATAAACTTGATGGGTAAGGAACCTGCCTTTTCTTTTAGTTTGTCCATTGTGTCAGAACTTACTTGACCTCCCCCCACTAAGAGTAATTGAAATTTGGGATATGCCTTGTTTAAAACCTTAAAAGCATCAATCAGAATGTCTTGGCGCTTAGGATGACTGGGTGAATCAAATCGTGCAACAGAAAGAATTACATCTTCTTTTTTACCTGATTTGAAACTTTCTACATCTACTGGTGGATAAAGAACATAACTTTTACTTTTGGGAAAATGAGTTTCATGAACAGCGGCTGTAAATCGAGAGTTGTAAACAAATTTGTGAATATAAAAAGTTTTAATTTTGTTTACGAAGGAGTTGCCACCAATAGTTTTAAAGGGGATTTGAAAATGAACTAAGTTATTTTTGGAAAAAAGAAAAGGCAGGCTACCGTCACTAACCCAGAAAATTAAACCGAAGCGTATCATGAAGAGAAATTTACGAAGTAGGGAAGTTTTTTCGGTACACAAAGTGTAGGCTTTTTTATTTATTTTTATTTTGGATAGATCAAGACCAAATCTGTCTTCCGCTGCTGTTAAAGTTTCATGATCTTTCCAGGCAATTTCCACGGAGTATCCATTTTCTATTAAACCAAGAGCAAAAGTTAGAGAGTAACGCTCCCCTCCTCCAAGAGTATCAAGATAAGGATCAAAAATTAAGGCTTTTTTCATTTGTTTTCTTTTTGCCATTCGTCTAATAAATCTTCGTCGACTTTTTTATAAGTATCAGAAAGTGAAGGTCTTCTTTGAGCTTCCCAAAGTCGTTCGTAAGTCATAAACTTGCTGAACATCTGGTAAATGATTTCGATCCATCCTTCAGTACCATCTCTCCAGAGACCTTGTTTAACAGCACGATACCAAAATTCGGTGAACATAATACGAATAAAGCGCCAGCCTTTCATAGGAGGATGGCCAGCATCAAGAAGCATCTTAGCTTCAAATTTGGACCAGTTAAGAGTGTTGGGTACTTTTTCGTCAATATTTTTATGAGAGAGATGAACCATTTGATGGCGTAGATCACCAATGGTGCCATTAATTTTTGGTTGTTCATGAAGTTTACCTTCCCAACGTTTTAGGGCTGACTTTTTCATGAAGCGAAGAACACGTGGATCACCCCAGTGATTTAGATGTTTTCCCAAAAATATCTCGTAGCGACTAATGGTGTAGGCTTCGTGTTGAGGATTATCAATAGTAGAGAGAATTTCTTTGGCAAGTTTAACGGGAATGCGTTCATCGGAGTCTAGATAGAGTAACCATTCGCCCTTGGCTTCTTTAGCGCCATCATTGCGCCATTTAGCAAAACTGTCGCCCGTAGTATGAACAATCTTCGCCCCCATTTTTCGACAAACGTCGACTGTGTTGTCTGTTGAGCCAGTATCAACGACGATGACCTCTGAAGCAAATTGTGATGTCTTAAGAGCAGGTATTATCTCACTGGCAACGTTTTTGGCGAGAATGATGACGGAAAGTTTTTTCATGGTGTTTTTATCCAAGAGCCTCCGCCTAATTTTCTCATAAAAAAGTCACGAACAGCTTGTTTTTGAGCTTTGGTACCGATAAATAGTTTTTTGACAGCTTCTCTTAATAAGGCGAATTTGGTACGGGAACGGGCATAATCCATACCAAAGAGAAGGCGGTTTCTGGTTATAAAGTAGTCATTTAAAGGAGAACCTATGGCAGAGCTTTGAGCCACTTTGTGCCATAATTTAACGTTGGAATCAATAATTAGTTTGTAGCCAGCTTTTTTAATTCTCAGTCCAAGATCGGAGTCTTCAAAATAGAGACAGTAACGCTCGTCAAACAAACCGACTTTTCGTAAAACATCAGCTTTGGTTATAAATAAACAGCCAGTAATAAAATCGGTTTCTCTTTGACCGTCGTATTGACCTTTATCAACTTCATTGACACCAATGTGCTTGGCATAGACATTGTCCCAATCATATTCTCCTCCTGCATACCAAATGACTTTACCAAGTTCGTCTTTTTTGTATTTATCTTCAAACTCAAAACCTTTAGCAAAATAAATTAAACCACCAACAACACCAGTAGTTTTTTCGACAATCGGAGAAGCGAGTATTTTAAGAACCAGATCTTCAGGAACAATAGTGTCATTGTTAATCAGTACTATAATGTCTGTTTCATCTTGAAGAGCTTTTTTAAACCCAAGATTATTACCAGCAGCAAAACCGACATTGCCAGGGCTTTCGACATAAACTGCTTGAGGATATTTATTTAGTTTTTCTTTAAGTTCTTCTGATCTGTCATTGTCGACAACAAAAACGGTGGAATTGACTCCTAGCGGAAGAGTATTTTTATCAAGTTGTTTCACCACATCAAGAGTATCTTCGATACTATGGAAACTGACGATGATAAAGCCTATTTTCATTTTGTGAGTTTACGCTGAAGCTTAAGAAGAAAACGTTTGGTTTTGGAATGTTGAGATTGAATTAAAACAGTGAGATACCAGTAACGAAGTTCTTTAAATTTCTCAAGAAATAATTTTTGCCAGACTGGACTAAGAGCACCAGCAGTTTTTGGTTCATGACCTTCAGTTTGCCATACTTTGAGATAGATCAACATGACGGAAAACATTTGCAAAAAAGCCAAAACTAAACCGTGAAGACCATCTTTGTATCCTTCTCCTGCAAAAAAACGGCTAATAAATTCACTTATTGGTTTGGCAATGAGATCTTTAGCGTCAAATTTATAACCAGAAGCAATTAATTCTTTTGCTTGTTGCGTAGAGTAACGAAGAGATCTTTCAAAGTATTCATCAATGCTGTTGTAGTGATGGTGCTCAATGGCGAGTGTCTCCTCGGCATCTAAGTTAATACCAACACCAGTGGTGACGGGAATGGAATGGATTTCATCTTGCCACTGTACCGAACCTTTTTTAAAAAAGCGAATATTGTAGTCTGGCCACCACCTGGAGTGTTGAGTCCACTGACCGAAAATTATATTTTTTCTAGGGATTCTCACAAAGTCAGTCTCATTTCCTTGGGTTATTTCAATGAGTTTGTTGGCAAGGGTTTTAGGAATACGTTCATCTGCATCAACAATAAGTATCCATTCTCCAACAGCTTTACTGATGGCAAAGTTTCTGGCTGGTTCAACGAAACCAACCATTTTAGTGTCGAAGACTTTATCGGTATATTTTTTGGCGATATTTTTGGTGGAATCAGATGATTCCATATCAACGACAATTATTTCGTCAGTAAATTGAAGTGTTTTTAAACATTTTTCAATATTATTTTCTTCGTTTCTAGTATTAACAACAGCTGAGATATTTATTTTGGCCATGTTAGTTTGTTTGATAGATATTAATTTCACCCGAGTCGAATATTTTGGTTAGCATGAGATCTCCAGGAGAAACAATCATTTTTTGAATGGGAGTTTCGTAGATATATTTTATATTATTCTTTTCCAGGAAGCTTTTTGCCCATACTTTATCTTTGGTACTGTAAAAGCGCTGGACTTCTCGTGATCTTTCTTTGTAGTCAAAACCGGTAATGTCTAGATTGATAGTATCGGAAATAAATTCTGGTTGGCCTGAAAAGGCTGAGATGTAAGCTGTGGAGACATATGAATAGAGTGGTTTGGGAGTAGTGATGCGATCGACTTTTTGAAAAAAGGGTGAAAGAACAATACCACGAGGCGCTTCTTTTAATACTTCCAAAGCACGCATTTCAGTGAAGCTTATCCTTGATGAGGAAAAACTGCCGATATAGTCTTTGAGAGTACCGACAGAAGTAATGGTAGCTAGAAGTAAAACAATAATAAGAAAACAGATTCTTAAGAATAAATTTTTGATGGAGAAAGTAATTTGAGATATTACTTTGGCGGTAACTAAACCAAGGAAGAAAAGGGAGTAATACATGAACTGAATAGTGTTCCAAGGGTTAATTTTTTGAATAATAATAAGGGGTAAAACCAGACCAAGGACAATAATGGCGTAAACAATTTTTTGCGACAGGACTATTGGTTTTTCTTTGGTCATACCAAGAAGACCGAGAATACGCATGCCTAAGTTACCAATCAAAAAAGCAAGGGTGGCAAAAATATTAACAGCAAAAAGTTTAAGGAAATTTCCAGAAGCTTCATATGCCTGCCAGGCTTCAACAAATTTGGGCCAGTAAAAACGATCGTATGAAGCAAAAAGACTTTTAGGGAACCAAAGAGGATCAAAAGAAAATGGTGAACCAGAAAATGAGGAGAAAGGTAAACTAATAAGACCACCGAGTAAGCCAACCGCAATCATTAAACTAAAACGACGATAAACAAAAAGAGCAGCTACCAAAAGAACAAAAGCATAGATTTTAGTTTGAGCCAAAATTGCCCCTAAAAAGACTAGCTTAATAAATTGAAGTGGTTTAATCCTCCCCTCTTGTGGAAGATTGATTAAAAATAGAATTAATAAAATTAAAGATAGAGCAAAAGGAGGATTAAGGAATAATGAGGCAGATTGATTTGACCAAAAAGCTGACTCCCCTGCGAAAATATCTTGGCCGTTAATAATTTTGGGGATAAAACCAAAAGATCCAGAAAGAAAAGCTAAAATAAATCCCAGAGCTTTCTCAAATGGAGAGTAGCTCCACTTGGTCATTAATTTATTCAAAAGGGAAACAAGAATAATACCAAAAAAGAGAGGTAGAATACGGAAGTATAACGTGGCACTCGGAATATTTAAAACTTGTGATAGTATTCCAGAAAAATAATCAAAAACAAAATGGTAATTGGTTAGTTTAACCCCAGAATATTGAGGATGGTTAAAATTAAATGGATTTTGGGAAAATTTTTCGATGAGAGAAAGATGAAAAATAGCATCATGACCATTGGGGCCAAAAAAGCCTAAACCAAAGGGAAAGTTAAGACTGTTTCGAAAAACGGTGAGGCCTATTAAAAGAACACTGATGAAGCCAGTTATAAGGAAGAGAGGAGTTTTTGGTTTGCCGTCCTTTTTAATTTTCTTGATAAAAACAATTAGGGTAATAATGGCAAGTAACCAGAAAAGCCATGAGTAGTGGAAATTATCTTTAAAAGGAACATGAGGGGTAACGTTCCAAGTGGTTTCTGATTTTTGAGAAGTAACATTGATGTCTTTAGAGTTTAGAGTTGGTACTTCAATATTGATAAAACTGATTGACTTGGGATAGAAGGTTATTTTTTTATCGCCACTTACCAAGGATAATTGCCAAAGATCCCATTGTTTGTCATAAACAGTTTTAAAATCTGCAAGATCGACATCAAGAGAAATCTCTGAGCCGGGGAATTTTACAGAATCAATAACGAATGGAACTTCGGCGAAGAGTTTGGTATTGGGATTTGGAGTAGCAAAATAATCTTCGTAAATTTCGCGATTGTAAACACGGAAATCAATGATTTTAGATTTGCCATTTAGTGCTTTGATGCCAATACGATAGAAAGGACCTTGATACCAGAACACTTCGCCTGTTTCAGCTTTGGTAATATCAGTAGTGCGATAGAAATAGGTAGGACTACTTTCAGGATAGTGAGACTTCATCCAGTCCCCAAAATCGGCTAGGGAAATAAAATGAAGACTGTATTTCCCTTGATTTGTTTTTAGAGAACTATAGACATTCTTTATTTCTTGACGATACTTAGCAAGACTGTAGCCATTTTCAAGACCAATATTGACATAAGTTAATTCATTAAAAATATTTGGAGTGTATTGTGACAATAAACCATTAATGTATTTTGTTGTTTGATTAAGTGCTAGATAATCGTTTATTTGAACAGAAAAGAGTGAAGCAGAATTGTCTCCATAAAAATGATAGAAATCTCTTTGAGCCCAACGAACCATAGCCAAATTAATACGATTAGAAAAACTTGATGCTGGAATTAATGAATTATTTTTGTCTGGAAAATAAGGACTGCCCATATAACCACCCCAAAGACGATAACCATCCATGGCATATTGTTCGTCACAGTTCATGGCCGTTAGAACAGAGTACTTGGATTGTAGGTATTGAAGTGAGTAGCTATCAAGATGCCAAGCAGAAACAGATTTTGGATAAAAGCCGAAACGTTTGAAGAAAGTAGCCATGTAAGTATCAATGAGTAAAAGCCGATCACTCTGGGTGTAACCAGAAAGAAAAACACGATTGGCATTGTGAATAGAATAACCTTCAGGATAAATGACACCTGCATCTCGTGTTAGCCAAGGAGTGATTTCTAAAAAAGCTCCGAGTGATTGATGAAGATCTTTATCGGAAAGATTTTTAAAATAACCTGATATCGTGGCGTCAATAACTGCGTCGTAACGGAGTAACCAAGTAACAGGAAGAGCTGAATGGGTAGATTCTTGATATTGATATATAGGCAAGTCGAGTGGGGTTTGGTTTTTCATTACCCAACTTTCGTAACCGACAACAGGGTTTGAGACGGTAACATAAGTTTTTGGAATAAAAGCTTGAACCGACCTTGGCAAGAAAAGAATCAAAAGAAGTGGAAGAAGAACAAGAAGTCTTTTAAACATGTTTAATTTTAAAGTAATTAAGGGTGTTGGTAAAAAAGGAAATCCCCTCAACAAGAATAATGGTACTGAAATATATTGAAGCAGAAAAAACACCAATAATTACAAGTGAAATAACTGATGTACCAAAAT
>DATIKJ010000022.1:0-9140 GCA_035477615.1 Spirochaetia bacterium
AATAATTAAGTTTGAGTCTTGCATCCCCGCAAGCATCTTGTCTAAATCAGAAAAACCAGTCGGTACGCCTCGCAATCCATCAGGAGAGTTCTGCAATGTATCTAAACGATCAAAACTTTCTGCTAGCGCATCTTTTACATGAATAAATGATCTGCGAATGTGAGCTTGAGATAGAGAATAGATCTCTTGTTCGGCTTTATCTAAAATCTCTACCAAAGGCTTACTTTCATCAAACCCCATCTCTCCCATCGTTCCTCCCGCTGATATCAATCTTCGTTTAATGTATGTTTCGCGTACTATCTGCGAGTATTTATTTACATGCGAAGCCACCGGTACTTCATTAGACAACTCAGATAAATATGACTTTCCTCCTACCCTATCAAGCAGCTTACTTTTCTTTAACCAATCAGCTACAGTCAAAACATCAATCGGATCACGATTCTCATACAAAGACACCATTGCATCGAATATTGAACCGTTATTTTCGTTATAAAACATCTCCGGACGTAACACTACCGCAATATCCACAATTGCATCCTTGTCGATTAATATTGCTCCAAGAATAGATTTTTCCGCCTCATCAGAGTGAGGTGGAATTCGTGAGTTAGGCATTCATTATTAGTACTTGAGTATCATCAGGCAGACTCCCCTCATCTACTTTTATCTTATGTACTGGTTCTCCAGCTACCAAAAACTTATTTTTCTCCAAAAACTCAGTCAACGTATGTTTACTACTCCATTCCTCCTTCATTCCAGGAACTCTATAATGCATTGGAATTACATAAGAAGGCTGGATCTCCTTTACCAGCTCTATTACTTCATCCACTTCTAAAGCACTCACTCCACCCACACCTATCATTAACACGTCAACCGATCCTAGTTTTTCAATCTGACCTTCAGTAAGTTTATGCCCCAAATCCCCCAAGTGAAGAATATTAACACCATCTATACGCACACCAACAACTATATTTTTACCTCTTTCGGCTCCTTCTGTTTTATCGTGATACATCTTTGTGGCTGTTATCTCAACACCTCCTATTTCATACTCCCCTTCCTTATCTATTACAAAAGTGCTCGAGCGAGTCACTGGGCCAGTAATTGCATCAATATTGTTGTGATCGTCATGATTATGAGAAACAGTCACTATATCAGCAACATCCTTAGCAAAAGGCAAACCAGTATTCTCCGTTTTAAAGGGATCCATAATGATCGTCATCCCCTCTTTATTTTTTAATTTAAAACATGCGTGACCTAAATAAGTGATTTCCATAGGACAATAATACCACAGAGCCCACATAAGAACCCGAAGGATCTTATGTGTGGATTATAAGAGGAAGCGCAAGAATTTAATCTAGATAACGAAGTTATCAGAAAAATTCGAGCAAGCTCTTATAAAACCTGTCCACATAAGAACCCGAAGGATCAATATGTGGCATACTTGCAAATTACTCCCCAAACTGTTATCCTTTCACTCGAAAGCATATGCGCAAAGAAGTCATTCTAGCCGTAATCATTGGAGTTTTACTCGGAGGAGTTATTCTCTATGGTATTAATTTAGCCAATACTTCTTCAAAACTAAACTTCAGTAATAGGGGCAACGAGGAAAATATATCTAAAGCTACTCCCACACCCATCAAAAAATCAGATAATCAAGTTATTATCATCACCCCTCAAGAAAACTCTGTCGTCACCGAAAGCCAGATTACTCTAAAAGGCTCCGCTAAACCTAACTCCAGTATTGCCATAATCTCTGAGTCTGATGATCTAATTGTCCAGTCCGACAATGATGGAAACTTCTCTTCCGAAATCAATCTCATAAATGGCGAAAACGCCATTACCGTCACTGCAGTCGACGACCAACAAGCCACTACTTCGGCTTCCATCACAGTTATTCGTACTACTACATTACCTGAATAATATGAAAAAAATATTTCATATTCTTGCAATTCTAACCTTTTCAATTTTTTCTGTAAAAACTGCCATAGCCGTAACCGCCACCCCGTCTGCCACTCCTACTCATAACATTGAAGATAAAATCAAAATTCTTGTCCAAGAAAATCTATCCACTACCGAAGCCAAACTTAAAGAAAAAGTAAATCTTCAGACTATGGTTGGTTATGTTGGTAAAATTACCACTATTAGTTCTGGCAATCTCACTCTTGAGTCACAAGGTAATTTAATTCAAGCCACTTCCACAACCAAAACTACCTACCTAAAAGATGGATCAACCATTAAAGCCACCTCTCTCGCTATTGGCGACAAAATCATTATTATTGGCACCTCTATAAAAGACGGAATTATTCAAGCTAAACGAATATCAGTCATCAAAGACGAACCGGTTCTTGTCAAAACTACTGCTGTTGTTGCCAAAATATCTTTCATCGACCCTAAGAAAAAAACTCTCACACTTTTCCTTAATGGCACCGACCAAACCCTCACTCTGTCAAAAAAATCTACTGTCAAGCTGGATGAACTCAAAATTGATCAAACCATTCTCGGTATAGTCAAAGAATACGAAGGTAAACTTTCCATTTCCCGCGCCAAAGTTCTCTAGTTTAAGCTAGAATAAATATTAATGCCCCGGCTAAACAATCGTACTTCGGCTTATCTTTTTTTGTTATTAAACACCGCTCTTTGGGGCTCTGCAGCCCCAATTATCAAGTATTCTTTTAATTACACTTCACCCAGCTTATTTCTCTTTTATCGTTTCCTCATCGCAGCAATAATTTTTCTTCCCATTTTTTTAATACACAGATCCAGGAAGCATCACAAAATTAATCATCTTCAAACCCTATTTTTAGCCCTACTAAGTGGCCCAGTCTGTCTTTTAACATCGTTTTATGGTCTGAGTAAAACAAGCGCTATTGAGGCTTCAATTATTGGCTCATCAGGCCCTCTTCTTACAGTTCTTCTTTGTATGTTTTTTCTTAAAGAAACAGTAAAATCCAAAGAGTGGAAAGGTCTCGGAATCGCCCTTCTTGGTACTACCATTATTGTTCTTGAACCTTTAATTTCAGGACTCAATCACCTATCTCTTTCTCTACAAGGAAATCTACTAATTATTCTAAGTAACACCATCTGGTCTGTTTTTCTACTTTTATCAAAAAAGGTCAAAGTTGATCCCATCTATCTTTCTTTTTACTCCTTTATTATTAGTATCCCCTTCTTCTTTTTCCTCACCTCACAATCACACCTATCTTTCGCTCTTAACCCCCAAGCATTACCAGGAATTCTCTATATGGCCATTGGTGGTTCTGTAATTGGCTTTTGGGTCTATCAAGAAGGTCATAAACGCATTGAAGCTTCTGAGGCAGCAGTTTTCACTTATCTCAATCCTGTTTTTGCCATTCCCCTTTCTATACTCTGGCTCAAAGAAGCCTTTTCTCCAGTAGCTATTATTGCCACTCTCCTCATCATCATTGGAGTCTACACCTCAGAAAAGCGCTAACCACAATTGATCCCAAATCGGGCTCTTTTTTGTGCCAAAACTAGCCTCCTGTGATACAATATGAAGGCTATGAAACAGAATCTACATCCTGAATACCAAGAAACCACCATCACCTGCGCCTGTGGGAATGCTTTTACCGTTGGCGGAACCACCAAAACCCTCCATGTAGATGTGTGTGACAAATGCCACCCATTCTTTACCGGTACCCAAAGATTCATTGACTCCATGGGTCGTGTTGACAAATTTATTGCCAAACGCCAAGCCGCTGTTGGCTATGTCAAAAAAGGCAAAGACAAAAAAGAAGTCGACACTAACCCTAAAACCCTCAAAGAAATGCTTGAAGCCAAGAAAAAAGCTGATGCTAAGGCTATCGAAGTCAAAACCGAAGAAGTCTCAGCCGAGTAGCTAAAGCCCGCTTTAAAAGCGCCCCTAGTATCCAGTGTAAAATTAACTCAATCACATGGATAATCCGTATATTGCTTCCGAAATTACTCGTATCGAGAATGAAATTAAGGCCAATCAGGCCCTAGTTTACGATCCAGACTTGGGTATGCTGGCTCAGTCCGAAGTCGAAAAACTTCAAAAACAACTAGAATCACTCCAAAATAGTTCTGTTCCTCAAGAAACAGAATCTGATACTAGTGATAACTTCTACGACTCCCCTGCTATTGTGGAGATTCGCGGAGCAGCAGGTGGTGACGAATCAAAAATTTTTGCCAACGATTTACTCCGTATGTACACCCGGTTTGCCCAGGAACATGGTTTTACCATCGAAACCATCGATGATGGGGTCATCAAGTTCTCTCGCCCCAACCGCTCTTTATGGAATCATGGCGCCTTTGAAACATTTCAATTTGAATCTGGAGTTCATCGAGTTCAACGGGTACCTGTAACCGAAGCACAAGGCCGTATACAAACCTCTACGGCTACCGTAGCTGTCCTTCCTGAGGTCAAAGCCACCCAAGTTGAGCTTCAGGATGCTGACCTTGAGTGGCAGTTTACCAAAGCGGGCGGACCGGGTGGCCAAAATGTAAACAAGGTAAATACTGCAGTTCGACTCACCCATAAACCTACTGGTATCACAGTTTTTGTTCACGAAGAAAGATATCAAGCCAGAAATAAAGAAATTGCTTTAAATATAATCCGCTCAAAAATTTGGCAAAATGAAGAGGAAAAACGTCTGAGCGCTCTTTCTGATAAAAGGTCTCTTGCTGTAGGTAGTGGTATGCGTGCCGAAAAAGTAAAAACCTACAACTTTCCGCAAAACCGCCTTACTGATCATCGTCTTGGTAAATCGTGGCACAATCTCAAAGAGATACTAGAAGGTGATCTGACCAACGTCTTTGAATTCACAATCGACGAGTATGCAAAATTAACTTGATAAGTTTATAAGTAAACGATTTATTTTTTTGCTAGAATCTCACCTTTCAAGACTTCTAAGGCTTTATCCAACTGATTATCCGCCGTTGGATTTTTTTCATCATACTTATACTCAACAAACACGTCTGGTTCTAGACCTACATCATGAATGTTCTTTCCAGAGGGTAACAACCATTCGGCAACAGTCACATGCAATCCAGAACCATCAGCAAGCTCTTGAGGCTCCTGTACCGTTCCTTTTCCAAAACTCTTTTCCCCTACCAACTTTATATTTATTCTTTCTTTAAGAGCTCCAGCCAATATCTCTGATGCCGATGCCGAACCACGATTAATTAAAACGACCAAAGGCATCCCTATTAACTTTCCGTTTCGATCCACACTCATCACATCAGTTTTATGTTTATCTCTTTGTTTCACTATCACTCCACTGGAAATAAACTCGCTCCCCAGATCTACTGCTCTCTGCAAATATCCGCCAGGATTATTACGAAGATCCAAAATCACTCCTACAGCTTTTTTACTCTTTATCTCTGTCACGATCTTTTCCCACTCAGGTAATGTTTTTTCTCCAAATTTGTTTACTGCCACTACTGCAACTTTTCCAGAATCAATCCAAGTTAACTCTGTTGAGGGCACATTAATAATGTCACGCACCAAGGTAATATCCTTTGAGATTTTGTCTCCCTCTCTAAACATCGTCAGGGTAACTTCTGTCCCTTTTTCACCTCTTATTAAATTCACTGCTTCATCTAGAGTAATCCCTGCCGTATCTTTATCGACATTATTTTTCTTATCCACAATCCTTAAAATCAAGTCCCCTGCTCTTATTCCCGCTTTAATCGCCGGGTTATCCTTCATCGGGGTCATCACCGCTAAAGTCTTGTCTACAAACCCTAACTGAATACCCACTCCTCCAAACTCACCGGACAAATCTTCTTTTGATCTACTATTATCTGTTGGCGGAAAAAAATTTGTGTACGGATCTCCCAAAGCTTGAGTCATTCCCTCTGTCGCCCCGTACATCATTTTTTGAGGATCAATATCTTCAGAATTTAAATAGCTTCTTTTCAGTCTTTCCAAAACATCGTTCATTGAACTTGTATCAATTTCAACCAATGATTTAATCTTTTGTTCAGACTGCCATACTCCCAGTCTGAAACCTCCATAAATCAACGCCAAAGAAACAACAATAACAACCAAAAACTGCCTAATTTTTTTTAGGTTCATGGACAAGTACAAGTATTAATTTTGCTAATTAGATTTTGTCGGTTACCGGAAGCAAAGCCAAATGTCTGGCACGTTTGATAGCACGAGCTAATCTCAGCTGATGTTTTTCACAAACTCCAGTACTCCAACGAGACACAATTCTTTTTTTAGGTGACACACCAATAGCAAGTGACTCAAGATTAGAATAAACCGGCTCTGTTTTCTTCACACAAAACGGACACGGTTTGTTCGATTTTCTTATTTTCTTTTTAATTATCATTTTTATTTTTTTATATATCTAATTTAAAAAGGAATCTCATCAGACTCCTCTTCTTTAACCTCTTCTTTTTTGGATTTCTTTTCAACCTTTTCTTCATTCTCAGGATTAAAAACCTCTTCTGCTGGAGTAACATCGGCTATTGGTGAAACAGAACTGTCAGAAGTGTAATGTGTTTCATATCCTCCCTCAGATCGATCTCCTTTGGGAGCGTCCAGTAGAATCATTTCATCAATAACAACCTCTGTTACTTGTCTGTCTGCACCATCTTGACTCTTCCAAGCTCTTGTTTGTAAACGACCTTCTACATATACCTTGCGTCCTTTAGCCATCAACTGAGAACAGATCTCACCCAATTTGCCCCACGCAACAACTCGATGAAACTCTACACCCTCCTGCTTCTGTCCAGACGAATCAGACCATTCACGATTGGTAGCCAAACCAAATGTACAGACAGCGGTTCCCGAAGGAGTGTATTTCAACTCTGGGTCACGAGTAAGATTACCAATTAACTGAACTTTGTTTAAACTTCTTGTACTCATTTTTTCCTCCTCTTTTTTATTAAATCCTAATCAATAAATATCTTAACAGCTTATCGTCCATCTGCAAATCTCTCTCCAGTTCGTTGGCTGCTGTAGGAGCACCCTCTATAGAAAGTTTGAGATAGTAGCCTCTACTCTGTTTTTTAATCTCGTAAGCCATGGTTTTTGTTCCCCATTTATCAACCTCAGTCACCTTCAAAGCACGTTTCTTGCACTTCTCGGTAATTGCTTTTTCAGCTCCGATTTCATTCTCGGAAACAGGATAAATGACAACGAGTTCGTACTTGTTGGTCGAACCCATGGACGATTTGGTTTCGGTTGTCTTTGTTTTTTTCATAACGCTTAATTTTACCACACACAGCCACAACTTACGTATATAATATCAGCAACTGTAAATTTACATTCAAGGAGGCTGTATTTTGAATAAACAATATAATTGTGCCTGCAACGCTAGTGATCACAAAAATCACCCTTGTCCAAACTACACCATTAGTAGTACCGGTCTTTGCGAACACTGCCTCGAACACTGCTACAGATTGGTACCAGTCGATGAGGTATCTACACCCCAAACCCCAACAACTCCCCAGAAGGAGAATAAAACAAACACATAATTTCTATACTCCACCCCAAAAAGGTGGAGTTTTTATTATGACAATAAAAAAAACCCCGGGGTTCCCCGAGGTCATTTAGATCCAATATTTATATTGTTACTAGGATTAGTGTCAGCGCAACCATACCAAAACAGGTACCTAAAATTGCCGCAATGATGTTAATGACACTAAACACAAGAAAAGCAATAAAACTCTCTCGATAATAACTCTTATTTTCAATGGCTGCCGCTATTACAACCGACATCGCTACTAACAACCCAAACAACCAGACGATATCGACACCCACAAACAGCAGCAGACAAGTAGCTGTCACTGAAGACAAGATAGCCAAGAAAAACACCAACACTAAAGCAATCACAATCGTGTTACTCTGACTCATTTTTCCTCCAATCAGGCTAGAATTTCAAAGAATTGTACCCTGTAATACTACACCATAAATACTCTTAAGTCAATCTTATGAGCCTATCATAAACTCCACTACATCTCCATCCTTCATCTCATACTCTTTTCCTTCAAACCTTACCCAGCCCTTTTCAGCCGCTTCTTTCCAGCCACCAGCTTCGACAAACTTACTATAATCACACACTTTAGCCTTGATAAACTTCTTCTCAAAATCAGTGTGAATTACTCCCGCAGCCTCAGGTGCTTTCATACCTTTGGTAATTGTCCAAGCTCTACTTTCCATCTCCCCTGTCGTTAAAAAAGAGATTAAGCCCAGACTGGCATAAGCTTTTTTAATCAAAAGATCCAGTCCCGACTCCTTAATTCCAAGCTCCACCATATATGCCTTAGCGTCAACCTCATCCAAACTGGATAGTTCTGACTCTACCTTGGCACTAATATACAAGTTCTCCCCCATCGGCTCTCGCAATCGAATATCAGTTTCCGCCACATTAAATACTCTAATTTCTTTCTTGGCTGTCAGTAAAAACAAATCTCGGGCCAGTTCCCAGTCTTCCTCAGACTTCAAAACTTCCCTAGCTGGCTTTCCTTCGTTAAGACCGGTAAACAATCTCTCTACCAAGACTTTCTTCTTCTCCATTCCCTTGGCTTTGGTATCTTTGCTTTCCAAAGACTTCGTTACCGTCTCCAAATCTTTCAAAATCAGCTCGGTTTCGATTACAGAGTAATCAGTTTCCGGATCCACTGAACCTTCTTTGACAATCTCTGAGTCTTCAAAGTCTCTCAAAACCTGCAAAATTACGTCCACCTCCCGAATATGCGTCAAAAACTTGTTTCCCAAACCCGCTCCTGTAGCTGCTCCAGCCACCAAACCAGCGATATCGACAAACTCTACCGTAGCAGGCACCGTTCTTGTACTGTTACTGATCTTGGCCAACACAGCCAGCCTCTCGTCAGGCACCTCTACCACCCCTACATTGGGTTCTATTGTGGCAAATGGATAATTAGCCACTAATGCCTGCTGACGCTTCAAAAGCGCATTAAAAAGCGTGGACTTCCCCACGTTTGGTAAACCAACAATTCCGACTCTTAATGACATGCTCCCATTATCTCATTTGAACCATGATTAAGCCATCAAGACTCCAAGCCTTTCAGGTGCTTCAGGAAGCTAGTCGAAACCAAATCTCCGTTATGTTTGTACATCCTCAACCAGTTATAGGTGTCTTTTATAAAATACTCCCTTTCCTTTTTAGGAATATTTGCAAACTTCGGAT
>DATIKJ010000023.1:0-13955 GCA_035477615.1 Spirochaetia bacterium
GGTGTTTATAAATGAGTCTTCATCAGCTTTACCTGCTAAGTGCACTGTGGCTGATGCTGTAGAAGTAGCACCAAGGGTTACGGAGTCGTTGAGATCAGTGGGAGACAGAACACCCCCATTCCACTGCCAGTACTGAGCGCCACCACTAGTAGGCGCATCGATCCATTGAATGCCAGTGCCTGTAGTGGAAAGAATTTGACCGGGAGTACCAGCACTACCATTGTCGTACAAAGCACCAGTGAGATTGATGTCTCCGGTAACGTCAAGATCATAAGTGGGGTTAGTGATGCCTATACCGACGTTACCGGCACCATCAATTTTTAATCCACTTGTTCCTCCTCCAGTAAATAGACCGCTTGCCATAATGTCTCCACTCTGAACCTCCATCAAGGAAACACTATCAATCCTAAGTCCTGATGTAGTGTTAGCGGAAGCATAAAGAACAAGATCACCAGGACTACTGTTTGATTTGAAAAATATATCATAAGTACCTGTGGTTAATACATGCATTCTGGTAATTCTGTCGGCAAATTCAGAACCTACCCACATTTCTGTTCCAGCTGGTCCAAGAACACCAACAACATATCTAAGTCGATACCAGCGATTGGCTACTGCTGGAGTGAGGAATCTGGATGAGGCTTGAGTAATTGATCCTGTGCCTGAACTTCTTGTAAAGGTGAAATCGTTTGTTGTGTATGCCCAGTCTCCAGAGATAGTCCAGTTTGTGGGGGGGGCGGTATCCATTGTACTGTCTTGAACTGTTTCACTGCCATATGTAGTACCCAAAGTTGAAAGATTACCTGAACTGTCTAATGTCATTAATTCCGATGAGTTTGCAACACCAGCTAAAGTTGTATTTTTAAAAACCATTCTTGAAGAAGTCGTAGTACCAAAAGTATATGGCCTTACTAAAATATCCATGTTGTTAATTTGAGCGGTTGAACCATTCCATGCACTAGAACCAAGTCTTATAACGGGAGAGTTATTTGCCCTTATTAGAGCTGTTGCTGCTGGAGCAACAGTAATAAAACCACCACTAAACAGTCCACCAGTTGCTGACAGTGTGTTTGTTACTGCTCCAGAAAAAGCCCCTGTGGAACCACTTATGGCTCCGGTAGATAAACTTGTTCCGTATATTGAACCGGCTACACGAAGTCTGTATGTACTAGCATCAGCATAGCCAATTGCTAAGCCTCCATTCCTATCGATAACAAGAGAAGGTAAGGTGTCGTTGTTTAATGAATATATTTCAGCAACAGAGGATGGAATAGTAGCTGATGGTATACATAGTCTAATAGTAGGTTCAGTTGAAAAGGTTTGACCTGTGGTGGTGCTAACTCTTATCCAGTAATTATCGGTAACACCGTTTACAGTTGAGGTTGCCCAGTCGACTGGTGATGCAAAATTTACAACACCATCCTGTGACCACTCGACAGTACCGTCTGAAGTTATTGTTAAGGTTGCCCAGGTACCTGGTCCTGTTGAGTACTCCCAGGTGCGAGTGGTGCCGGCTGAGAGAATGGTTCCAAAATCAAAGAATATATCTGTAAAAGGAGTTGATTTTCCTATGTAAACATAGTCAGAGAAAACATTAAGGACGTCGCCTGTTGTAGATCCGCTAGTAGAAACGGAAGTTGTAAGATCAGTCCAAGTGGTTCCAACATAACTCCAGACACTGTCGAAAGACTCGTTTATTCTTCTTGCGTTTAGTAGTGTATTGGATGTGTTTTGGATATCTAAACTTGCTTGTGGATTCGTTGTGCCGATGCCAAAATTGCCGTTGTTTATCCAGGAATTATCACCAGTTGTTCCTGCAAGATGGACTAGAGCTGAGGAGGTGGCAGTGGATCCGAGATTGAGAGAGTCGGTGATATATAAAGGGGAAAGAGAGCCGAGAGTTCTTTGCCAGAGAGTAGTGCCGCCAACATCAACACAAGTGAGGGTGTCGCCGATCTGACTGATGGCTTGTCCGGCAGGGCAGGCAGATGGATAGTTTTGCAGTTTGTCCCAGTCGAGTTCACTAATCTCGGCATTGTTGATCTCTCCGTTGGGAAGAGAGACTGTGCCGGAAGCGACGGTTAGTCCGGTTAGGCCAGTAAGATTACCTGTTGCAATTAGATTGCCATTGTTATTTATAGTGAACTTGGTTACACCAGCAGCTGAGGCAGTAAAAAGATCTCCAGTACCATTTTGATCGATAATTAAGCCAGCATTGGCGAGAGTTGCGGCTGTATTGATGGCTGTTTGTCCGTTGGCTGCTACATAAAAGCGGTCTGTTTCGGTAGAGCCTGAGGTGAGGGAGAGAAGTCTGCCAATAGCAGTGTCGTTACCGACATAACCGGAGATAAGGGAGCCAGAAGTAAGGTTGGCATTTTCAATACGAAAAAAATCAGTGTCGGTGGTTCCACCAAGAGCAATGATTTGACCACTGCCAATGGCATCCGGCTGAAGGACGATATCGCCGCCAGAGTTGGCGGTGGTTGTTAGGGTAAGAGCTTGACCATTTAAAGTAAAAGTACCGGAAGTTGAGTTTATAGTAGGTGAGTCAACGGCGATGATAATGTCACCATCATTATTAACAATAGGGACAGTGTTAATAGTAGCGGCACCAGAAGCGGGATACCCCTGGAGGGTTTCGGAGTTAAGGGCATAACCGACGGTGGCAATTTGTTGTCTGGGGGTGAGGGTTTCGGATCCAACGGTGACTTCTAAGTAGATGTCACGATTTTCCGTGAAAACTGTGTTAGTAATTTCTGATCCACAACTACCACCCCCAATTAAAGTATTAAATATACCGTTGGGGTCGGGGACAATACTACAAGCATCGGAGTTGTAGAGTTCGGAACCGGCAGTAAGATCATTCCATAGTCTGAAGGTAACATCGACTGAGGTGGTAATGGGATTACCAGATGAGTCGGTGAGACGACCTTGGAAGGAGAGCTGTCTTCTAGGAACTGTGGGAAGAGCAGCTGAACTAGGTTTGGCCTGCTTGATTATTTGGTTGTAGCCAAAAATTACCATGGCTGAGGTGGCTAGAGCAAGAATAGCAAGATGCAGGTATGGTGTAAATGGCAGAGCGTTATATTTTTGATACAAGACAGCCAAACGACTACGTGAACCATTTTTATTGACCTTCTTTTTTGAAGTAAGTCTTTCAAACCAAGAGAGAGGAAGTAGACGAGGAGTTTCTCGTTTGTATTCAAAAGGATTATCTGGAAGATATTTTTGTAAGAAACAGTAGCGAGTAAACTGTTTGATAGAAGATTGACGACGATTAATGACAGATGTACTAGTATGAGATAGTTTGAGATAGGTTACATAAGCATTTAACTGACTTTCACTTAGAATATTTTCAATTTTTTGATCAAGGAAGGGAGTGCTGTTGGCACTCCAAGCAAAAAAGTGATTAAGATCTGAAATATAGTTTTTTACTGTAGAATGGGTCTTTTTTTCTTTGACGAGAAATAATTTAAAATGATCGAGTATTTTACTTATCGTAGGAAGAGATGAGTCTTCGTGTGAGGGGAGAGATTCCTGGATATTTGAGCTAAGGCCAAACTTGGATGACATGAAGGTGGAAAAACGTCTAATTGAGGCTGATCGACGGTTGATTGTGTTCTGGGGAGTGAAGCTATTCTTTTGCTCTGTAAGGTAGAGACTGAGATATTTAGGAAGGTTTTGGAATATTTCTTGGGCCGTGGGAGGCTCTTTATGAGTGGTTATGGAGGCACAAAAAGAGAAAAAATGACGAAGATCGGAGAGATAGTTTTTGACAGAGACAGCAGAGAGTCCGGTCTCAAAAAGAAATCCAGAGAAGAGAGATTGGAGTTCTAGTTGATTGGGCAGAGAGGTCATTTAGTTGGCGGATATAACGAGAAGAAAAATAACTGGGAGGATAAAGATAATTCCCGCAGTGAGTATCTCGCTAAGGGAGATATGTTGACTGGTGGAATTAGTGGTCCAGTCTTGTTGAGAGTAGTCGTTTATTAACATTTTTAAGATTGCTGTTGATAACTATTGTTTAGGTTCATATTAGACGATATTAGACGTCTATATACTAATATAATAAGGGTTGACAACTAAGTCAAGTCGAAGAGCGTGAAAGTAAGTAAGAGAGTTGGGGTATGGTAAGCAATGCGGTAAATAATGGTAAAAGACGGATTAGGCATATTAGAGTCAAAATATCTCAAATAATTAACGCGGATTTATGCGTTAATATATTTTCACAGGCGGTAAATGAAGCTAAAAATATATAAAAATATGCGTTTATCAAAAATAGGCATAAATTTACACGGATGTATCTCAATGATGTTTATAGATGAAGAATGATAGTATGTGATATGGTTTGCGGAAATGGGGTGATATAGTTGGGGTTTATGGCTAAATGGACTGAGTAAACCCGAAGCCTCATTTAGTCATTGCGAGCGAAGCGTGGCAATCTAATATTTAGTAACATTTACTTATGAGTTTTTAGAAGTATTCTTGTGTGTATATCATGACTAATAAGCGTAATGGAGTTTTGTATACTGGCGTTACTTCAAATCTTGTCAAGCGAGTATGAGAACACAAGCACCATCTTTTTGATGGTTTTACTGATAGATATAATTTGTGCAATCTTGTGTATTACGAGTTCTATGAAGAAATGGCAGACGCTATTGAAAGAGAAAAACAAATTAAGAAGGGGAATCGAAGAAGAAAAATATTATTGATAGAAAAAATGAACCCTGAATGGATGGATTTGTATGAGAGTTTGATTTAGATCACCACGTCGCTTTGCTCCTCGTGATGACGACTATTTTTACTTTGAGATTTTGGGATATAAGTACTCGGAGAAAACTAGATGGAGAGATAGGTAGAGATAGATGAGATAGAAATAATTAGGTTGAGTTACTAGGCCAATTGAAGAAGTAAGGCAGGCGAGAAAAAGAGGAATTGAGCGAAACCTCATGGATAGTATTTGAAGACGATCTGAGGTAATTTGAGAGTCTTCTAAGATGGGGAAAAGACAACTGTTAGGTAAGATACTGCCTTTAATGATGATATTTTTCCAGTATCGACCAGTGCTAGTTATTTTCACGAAAATACTATTTAACAAAGGAGATGAGAGTGAGTAGTATCCATTAATATCGGTGACTTTTTTTTGCCATGCTGAGTCGAGTTTTTCTGGGTTGTACATTTCTATAGTTGAAAAAGGAACAGTTTGATAATCTTTTTTACCGAGGAAGGGGAAAAAGAGAGTAAAGATAAAATTAAAGAAGTTGGTGAATTGAATTTTGGCTCCATAAAAAGTTAAGAAGATATGAGTGGGTAAACCAATAACAAAAAGCATTAGTAGCCAGTACTGAGTAAAGAAGTTAGCTTTTTCAGGAGCGAGACTAGGAATCATTGGAGGTGTGGGAGCTGGCGGTGCGTAAGGAACAAAAGGGGTAATAAGTTCAGGAGTGGGTTCTGGCGGAGTAATAGTGGGAGAAACAGTGGCACTAATAGTGGCAGTTGGAGGTGTGGGAGTTGGTGATATTTTGGGCGTGGGCTTTATAGTAGCTGTTGGTTTAGGAGTGATGATGGCGCTTGGTGTGGGAGTAACAGTGCCATAGATAAGATAGAACTCAGGAAAGGTAGTAGAGTTGCCTCCTGCATCAGTGGCCGCGATACTGACGGTGTATATATATCCACGAGCTAGATTATTGAAACGATGTTGCCAGATTCCAGTTGGGTAGTTTCCTTGATATGTCTGGTTTTGGCAGTTTGGTATATTTTGTGGACATACCAGTGTAATTACCATGTTGGCATAAGGTTCAACCTTACCAGAAAGGAGTGGATTAGCATTGTTAATGAGGACATTTCTATTATTGATTTCGGGTATGGACTCTGAAATAGAAGTATTCCAGTTGAGTGTTCGGGTGTCTACTGTTTCTAAGAGAATGTAGGGGAAAATGGAGTCGATGTAGAAAGTGCGGGTTTCAGAACTGGCACTAGTACCAGAGGTGTCATAAACTTTTACGCTCCAGGTGTGGTATCCCTGATCAAGATCAGATGTCATTTCAAGATAGAAAGTGTCGTTGTCTCGGCGGATTGTGTAGAAGTAGTAGGTTTGAGAGGTTATGGAGTCGCTAATATCTGTTGCAAGAAGATCATCATCAAGATAGACATCATAGTGGTGGAGAGGGGTGGCAGGAAGAGGGTCTGGTCTTTTCCAGACGAGAGAGGGTCTGTTGGTATTGATAGCAGCGTTGTTATCGGGGGAAACGAGAATAGGAGCATTGGTAGTGGTTCCTATGACTGTGGCTGAGACGACAGCTGAACCGGTAGCATAAGGATCTGCAGCAAAGATGGCACTACTTGATATATGCAGAAAAAGTATAAAGACAAGAAGTTGGCGAACAACTCTATTCACGGCTTGAGTGTTTATTTGTTCTCGACTTGTTGAAGCTCTTCTTTTAGGAGTTGGACTTCTTTTTCGAGATCCTGCTGATGTTTTTGGCTACGTTTGTTGAGAATGATAATGATGGTAAGAATAGAGATGAGAGCGATGAGGCCGTAGATAACAAGACGAATGGGGAAGAACCAGAAGAAGATTGTGGCAGCAAGCAGAGATCCAGCTGTGCCGTAGGTAAGATTAAGATCAGCTTTGTAGCGTCCCCAGCCCCATTTCTGATCCCATGAAGCATTAAAGTCTCGAGTAGACTCGGGAAAAATATTACCAGCATCGAGTTTGATCTCGGCTACCTTGTTGTTTAGAGGGTCGGAGATAGTGATGGTACCTTTGGGGTTGACATGAGTGTCAGACATACTTTCGATTGAGCCTTCAAACTCAACAGGACCTTTTTCTAAAAATTTGGGGACACTGAATCTGGTGATTGTGGCTTTTTCGGTAATTGGTCCGCTGACAGTAACATAGATAAGAGTACCGACACGTTGGGTGATGACGTTACCTGTTTGTTTGAGATCACCAGCTTTAACATTGGCGTTTGGGGTGTAAGTAATCATGGCGTAGTGGCCACCAGGGAGAGCAGTCATGGGGATTTTAATACTAATATCAATTAGCTGAACATCTTTAGCGTCAACAGGAACTTCTTTAGGGGAAGTAATCCAGTTTCTAAGTGACCAGCGGTTACTAATATTAGTATTAACCGGGATGGGAGTACCTTTGCTGTCGATGACGATGAAGTCTTCAACAGAAATGGAAAAAATTTCAGAGTTTTCGGAGTCGTTGCGAAGTTTCAGGCTGGCAGTGAGAGTCTGACCAGGGTCTCCTTTGAGCTCAACTCTGGGGGGAATAGCGGTCATGGTCATTTGTTGGGCACTTACTTGGGGAGCAAAAAATAGAGTTGCAAACAAAGAAAATACGGTTATGAAGAGATGGTTGAGTTTGTTCATTTGGACAGTTTTTTGGTATTAAAAAGAAGCTGTGGCAGTATAGGTTATTTGATTTTCATAGTTTCCGGCTGGCTGGGTAGCATCAACTGAAAGTTTGTAACAAACGTATGCTTGTTGACTACTAGCTATACTTGCGTTAGACATAATTTGAAAAGGAGTTTCACCGTCACCAAGGCTGGGAAAGTGCTGGTAGTTTGGTGCTGTTGGAGCAATTGTTGGTGTACCACTAAGAATTTCTACTGTGTAGCCAAAACCAGGGTTGTTGGCTTCGGTAGCCCAGGTGTCTGAAGTGTCATGATCACAGAGATTGTTGTCACAAGTGGTGTCCGGTATGTATGAAGGAGATGTGGCTAGATTACTGAGTTGAGAGTTTTCAATGGCGGTCACAGCATAGCCAGTTACACCATTGGTTGACACGGTGAGTTTTTGAGCACCGGTTTTGAAAGTATCAAGAGCCATGACTCCAAAAGGGACAGAAGCGTTTGTGGTAGTGACATCGAGATCGAGGCTGCAAGCAGTGACAGTGTCAGCAACACCTTCGATCTTGAAAGTGAGACTTGGGTCGACTGTTGCAGTAACACGGACTGATTCGATAACGGCAATTTTACCAGTGACGTCATCTGTGGCGGTTGCAGTTTCCGGATCAGCAGCGTTGGTAAAGTTTTGTACTTTGAAAGTATAAGTGTCAGCGGTGTTGGCAACTCTTGAGGTAGAAGGAGCAGGGGCAATCATAGTGTTAGCTCCACCAGTTTCTCCAACTTTAAGAGTGATATCAGTATTTGAAGCACCAGAACCGGTGTAATGGAACTCAAAACAGTGGTAATTAGCTGGTGAGGTACAGCCGCTACCTCCCGAAGCTGTAGCAACTCCGGTAACGAAGGTATAACCAGTTGCATCTGTGGCGGTTGCGGTTACACCAGAGTTGAAGTCAAAACCGCTAGTGTCAGGAATAGTGTCGTTGCTGTTTGAAGATGCGGCTGGAATTAAGACACGAAAGAAACCACCATTAACGGCAGAAGCTGTTTTAAAAGTAATGACGTGTTGGGGACGGGATTTGAAGTAGATAACATCTTCATCATTGGCGTCGCCTGGGTCAAGATTGGTTACTGTGGTGAATTCGTCATTGTCAATAATGGAGGCAATGACATAGGTATTGGTACCGCCGATTACGAGTGAGTCTCCTGGTTTTAGTCCAGCTGTGGAAACAGAAGTAGCTTCTCCTGAAGCTGCAGTATAGATCCAGACATGGTTACTACCACCAGCTGTGGGGGGACTAACGCGGCCACGAAAGGACATGCGTGAGTTTTGAAGAGTGTCTTTGGCAACTGTGAGATTGGCAGCACTAGAAACAACAGGGTAGAAAAAGGAAACAAAGCTAAATATTGTTATCGTCACAATACTACCCCACAGATATCTGTTTTTCATGTCTGTAATCAATATGGCATTGTTATTATTGTGTGTCAATACTTTTTCTCGAGGATTTGCTGGTAATGACAAGAACAGAAACGATGATTAATAAGGTGAGAAAAAGACCCAAACTAAGTTTTAGAGGAAAAAAGAAAACTTCGATAGTGGTTGAGGTATTGGAGTTATCTGTCTTTATTTCAAGAGTTATTTGATGGGGTCCAATATTGCTTAAAGATGGTGTGTATTCAAAATTATTACCATCAATACTGAGAATGGCTCTTCGAGACTTAGCAATAACATTGACAGGGAGAACACCGTCGAGATAAATGGGTTTGTTATTGCTGGTGGATACACGAAAGACTCCTTTAGTTTCGGCTGAGAAGTTGCCTTCATTGCTAACTAGAGCAGTGAACTTAATTGGGGTAATACTGTCAACAAAATAGAGATTACCTACTTTTAGATAGTTATTATCAAGAGGATAGAAATTTTCAATTTTGAGAATGGTGTCTGGGTAGGCCTGGTCGTTAATGGTGATAAGAAGATTGGATCCAAGAGTGGCTCTTATAGAAGATCCTTGAAAAGATTGAGTAAGGGAGTTTTCGTAGGTGGAGATGATGATGGTGGCATAGATATCCGTGAGAAGAGCGTCTTCAGGAATGGAGATACTGAGAACTAGTTGTTCGCTTGCTCCAGCGGCTATGTTAAAGGGTTCGTTAAATTTAATTTGAGAGTTAGCCAAGCTAAAATAACTTAACCAGGGAGTTATAGTTTTTGGATCGAGTATGGGATTGCCAAAGTTGTCTGATTCTGAGAAGGGAATTATGGAGGTGATTAAGGTTTTATCGGTTGAGCTTAGGTTTTCGATTTTAAAAACTTGAGTAATGGATTTTCCCGGTTTTATATGGATGCGGAGAAGGGGTGGATAAATAGAGAGACCGTAGTTTTCGGCAGAGACTTTTTGTGATGATAAAAGAGTAAAAAGAACGGAGAGAAAAATGATTGTGAGATATTTTTTAGTCATTTAGAAAGCAGGAATGGCAATGAATTGAATAGAGTTTTGGTAAGTACCGGCAGCTTGGGCAGCATCGATGTTGATTTTGTAAGTAACGGTAGCTGCAGATGAGGTAGCCATTTTGTCTTTGGACATAACAATGGCCGGTTCGTCGACATTTTGGACAGGGAAGGGACGATAAAAATTGGAGTCTTCAAAGTCACCCAGGTCAACATCGGTACCAGACATGTTGTAGCCAAAGCCATAGCGAGTATTATCTAGCCATTGATTAGCATCTGTTTGGAGACAAGGAGTGGCAAGATCACAAGAAGTATCGGCAATGGTAGCAACGGTGCCACTTACACGTCTTAAGGGGTGATCTTCTATAGCTTTGACACTGTAACCAAAGGCACTACCGGTGGTGACAGTAAGAGTGTTGGTTCTAGTGCTAGGAACACCGGGTACCAGGCTACCAAAATCAATATCAAGATTTGAAATCTTAAAAGAAAAAGGGACGATGGAGTGTATGTATTGGAAGCCTGCTTGAACAACGAAACCGTCGGAGTTGAAACGACCTTGAAAGGTCTGACCAACTGTGTCGTTGAGATTTATGCTGTGATCCTCGTTACTTTTGTTGCCACCAGTGATGTTGATGGTACTCATTTGGACTTCAAAAGTGGGGGATTTTAAGTTGTCGGCAAAAACAATGTTTGGAACTAAGGATGTGAAAAATATGAGGGTGATAATTGAAGTTATAAGGTATATCATCTTCATATTTTGGTCTAATGAGGGTATGGAAAACATTTTTTAAGCAAAAATTAGGATTGATATGTATTTGATTGATGTAGTTCTATATGATTGATTAGTTGGGAGTGATATAGTTGTTGTTTGTGTTTAAGAGGAGATATATAACCCGAATAGATTAGACAAAAATATGCTTTATAATTCTATCTTATCGGATTTATCTTCAATTGATTTTTGAAAGGTGCCTGTTGAAGAATAAAGACTAATTAAATCTTTTTGAATAGTTTTTAGTTTTTCGAGCAGTGACTTGGGAAAAAGTGGTGACTGAGTTTTGGTATTTAGGTAAATGACGATGTCTGAGATGGAGTTTAGAACCGAGGCTATTGAAGGTTTGGCTGTGGTTGAGATCCAGAGAAGACTCTCAACCTCTTCGTCTTTGATTGCTTCTTTAAGGAGATAGATTTTACCTTCAGATTGAAGGTATTTTAAGTAATTATTACTAAAAATAATGGCGAGAGGGGTGATCAGTATTAAGGTCAGAAGATCGATGATAACAAGGGAGGTAAGATCTTGATAGTTTTGCCAGAAGAGGATAATAACAAGAGTGGTTGAAGCTATGGCAGCTTGAGATGGAGATAGTAAAAGAGCAATAGCAAAGAGAAGAAAATATAGAACAAAAAAAATGGGAGAGGAGATACCTCCGGAAGAAAAGATTAGGAGTAGAGAAATTGATACAAGTACAAGGGTGGCAACAAAAGAGGGCTGAGTAACTCTTCGAAAAATTAATTTGGAGACGAAATAGAGCAAAATAAGGGCTCCAGTAAGCTGAAGATTGTAGTTTTTAAGAATTGGAGACTGATTCCAGGCGAAAACTGAGACGATGGTAATAATTAACAGAAGAGTGTTCACAAATTTTGTGGCCATACTCTTATATAATAACATTTCGTACTAAGTATTATGTATTTAGGTATTATGTATGGGAATGTGCGGAGATAGTTAAAATTGGGTGCGGTAATTACTGATATATTATGATCTATAACTAGCAGTATATGTATAAAAGTGATGACATAATTACGCCTAGTTATTGAATATTTATATGTCTGTGTTTTAAAAATTGGCGATTGTTATTGGTGAATAATAATGCGGAAATTTGGATTTATCGGTAATGGAAATTTGTGAAAGTGGTATATTTTAATTGTGATATCTAAGACACTGAAAAATATTTATAAAAAAACTAATGGTCTGGATAGGTTTCTAATAATTGTATCTTTAATTGGAGTCGGTGTGGCAGTTGTCAGCCTTTTTAGAGGCATTTTAATGGATCGTAGGATTCAAGTTGAGTATTTAAATGGAGAAAATATGGTAATGGGTGAGGCTGAAACGCTAATATTTGTAGATATTGAAGGTGCTGTTATTAAGAGTGGTGTTTTTGAGTTAAAGGACGGTTCTCGAGTTAAAGATGTTTTAGTAATGGCCGGTGGATTATCAGATGGTGCTGACAGAGACTTTTGTGAAAAGAATATAAATATGGCAGAGCTGGTAAAAGATGGGCAGAAAATATACATTCCATTTTTGGAAAATACTAATGCCCCGTATGGGTATACTGAGGCTAATGTGTCGAGTAAAAGGGTGAATATTAATAGTGCGAGCATATCAGAACTTGATACCCTTTGGGGTATAGGGAGTGCTAGAGCAGAGTCTATTGTGAAAAATAGACCTTATCAAAGTATTGAAGACTTGATAACTAAGAATGTTTTGACGAAATCACTGGTAGATAAAAATAGAGAAATGATGTCGGTATATTAATATGAAATGGAGATGGTGGATATTAGTAGTAATTTTAATTTTTAGATTTTCTCTAGGGTGGATAGAAACCAGTAAATTTGAACCAAATATTAGAATAAGGGTTACGGGGAATATAGACACTATATATCAAAATGATACTGAATGTATCATCTCATTAGGAAGATTTTGGATTGATTTCCGCGATAACTGTTTGTTTACACGAAAGACAAAAGTGAGTATTATTGGCAGAGTTAGTGGTGGAGTGATAGACAAATTATTAGGGAGATTGTGGCTTGGTAGCGCGGAAATACTTGTTTATGATGATAAGACTGTGTCTAAGTTGTCTGATGGGTATTTTTTAAGGTTGTTAAGCATCTTTCGTGAAAAGAATGTAAATGTGTATCGTAGGTTCCTGCCTGAAGCTGAGTCAAGTTTGGTTGCGGGAATTATTTTAGGATATAAAAAAGATATAGGGCAGAAAATGTACGAGATGATGGTAAAAAGCGGAACCATTCATATTGCCGTGGCTTCAGGATACAACATAATGCTTGTGGGAGGGACAGTACTTTCTATTTGTTTTTGGTTTTGCAAACGAAAATGGGCGAGTGTGTTGGCTGTAGTAGCAATGATTATATATGCAGTTGAGGCTGGTGGAGAGCCACCAGTAATTCGAGCGGTGATAATGGCGGGGGTGGTGTTTTGGGCGGCAGTAATCGGCAGGAAGTCTCTTTCTTGGTGGGTATTGTTGGTTACTGGGTGGCTAATGGTACTGGTGGAGCCATTACTTTTGCTCAATGTTAGTTTTCAGTTGTCGATGGCGGCGAGTGTGGGTCTTATGATTGTTGAGCCTTGGATGAGTAAAATACTTGATAAAAATCACGAAAAGTTGGCGCAGGTATTGGGAGGGTCGGGGGTGACAACGTCGTTTTCTACCATGTTAACGACGGCACCAATTATTTGGTGGCATTTTGGAAGAATGAGTTGGATTGGTATAGTAAGTAATATTTTGATACTACCATTGGTGCCGATTTTGATGATCACTGGAGCGATGATGCAGATTTTTCCTGGAGTGTTTTACTGGCCGACTTATGTGGTGGCGCATTGGATGGTGGAAGTAATTAGATTTTTTGGAAGTTAAGAGATGAGATTTTCTTACCAAACCTGCCGCCTTACACCTTTTGCAAAAACCAGATGTTCTCCACCTGCGTTGGAGCCATCTTTGTGCTGCGGGCGCAAAAATTTTCCTGACGGAAAATACCATGCTTTTGCGCACGTGCGCAATATTTTTGAAAAGGTATAAGGCTTCGGTTTGTTTGAAAATTATTTTTCAAATTGGATAAACACTACGAAACAGAATAATTTCCACTTATTCTTTTCAGAAATACTAAAAAAGGATTTTCAAAGTGATGTGCGGAGAGCTGTAAGATGGTAGGGTGAACTGGAAAAGATGGGGAGTGGTTGTTGTATTATTAAGTTTAGTTTGGCTGTGGCAGCAGTGGCCAGATGGTAAGCTTCGAGTGGTGTTTTGTGATGTAGGTCAGGGAGATGCAGCGCTGGTTGTTTTAGGATCATTTCAGGCTCTTGTGGATACAGGCCCAAGTGAACAGAAACTGTTTGCTTGTTTGGGAAGGGAGATACCATTTTGGGATAG
>DATIKJ010000024.1:0-14371 GCA_035477615.1 Spirochaetia bacterium
TTTGATATTGCTTCGGTAGAAAAAACTAATAAGTGGAATGAGTATCAAGTGGGTACTGTGTGTTTACTTCACGATGTGGCAAGATTTGACCAGGCATTACTCGGAGACTACTTGGATTCAAGGAATAGTTTTGATCATGGTGATATTGGAGCTGAAATGGTTGAGAATAGTAATTTTGCGGATTTTTTGAGTCTGGGGATTGATAAAAAGAGTTTGGTTGAGAGTGTAAAGTATCACAATAAATATGAGTATGTTGGTGATGATAAGTACGCAAAGATGGTACGAGATGCAGATAAACTGGCTAATTTGAGAGTGACTCCTGAAAGGTTTGAAGACAAGATTTTTGGTTTGGCTGATGGAAGAGTGTCTATCGGACCGATTGAGTCGTATCTAAACAAAAAGATGGTGAGTGTAGACGAGGTGAAAACGAGAGCGGATTTTTTACTAATGATCTTATCGTGGGAGTATGACTTTAATTTTCCTGCGACAAATAAGTTTTTTATTGACGAAGGAATCAGAGATTGGATGGTACAAGAGCTATCTTTATTAGGAGTGAAGATCTGAGAGAAAGATAGGTGATTCTTCGTGGCCGGGGTAGATAAGGGTTTCTCTGGGATATGTATAGATTTTGGCAAGAGACTTTTTGAGATCTGAGGAGGATGAGTAGGAAAAATCGGTGCGGCCGACTCCTTCGGCAAAAATGGTGTCTCCCACAAATAGATGGGGGGCAGAGTAAAAACAAACCGATCCAGGGGTGTGGCCAGGAGTGGAAATAACTTGAATTGTTTTATCTCCGAGAATAATTTCTTTTTGATACGGGATTGTGGGTGGTTGCGTGAAAGTCGGGGATTGCCGCGTCGGAATACCTCCTCGCAATGATGGTGACCAAAAAGAGGCTGATTTGGAGGCATTTTGGTAGAGAAAATTATCTTTTGGGTTAAGGTGAATGGGAATATTGAAGTTTAATTTGAGTTCGAGGCAAGCAAGGCAGTGATCATAGTGACCATGAGTGAGAAGAATACCTAAAGGCTTGAGTTTTAGTTGGAGAATCTCGGTAGTTATAAAATCAGCATCGTCGCCAGGATCGATAATAAGACAATCCAGGGTGTTTTCGTCCCAAACTAGATAACAGTTGGTTTGGAGTTCTCCAACCGAAAGACTTTTGATAAGCATTGAATTTATTTTATCAGGCAAATAACCTATGGATTATAAGTACTGTTATAGGTATAATACGGGCTGGTTGAACATTAAAAAATCTAAGGAGGAAATGTATGAGAAGATTGTGGCCGTTTTTGGTTTGTATTTTGTTTTTGTTGACATCGTGTAGCACTGAGCCTCAAAAAGCTGATGCTACAAGTACGATGAGTGCACCAAAACCGATAGTAACGGTAAAGGTGACGGAGACAGAAGTGGCAGTTCCTATACCAACAGTAACAATGGCGCCAACGACAGCGCCAACTCCGACCAGTGTTCCCGAAGAGCAACATAAGCTTCGGGCGATTATGAATGAATATGGTCAAGTGGATGAGTATTATTTAAGCGCTTCCTATTGGGAGCGACTTGAAGATAATATCTCAAAGTATGGGAAAGCAAGGCGGATAGTGCCGTTGGAGTTTCATGGCGATAACTATTCCATGTTTGACAGTTCATATGAGATGAATCCGGCACGGTTTGAAGTAATGATGCGGTATCTACTGGATAATGACTACCATTTTGTAACTGGTCCTGAGCTAGTTGGCTTTTTGGAAGGTTGGTTGGATCTACCGAGCCGGTCGATCATCTTAACTACGGACTCCGGCGGAGCATCTTTAAAGTCGTTTTCAAGAATTATTCCCCTATTTCAGCAATTGGAAAAAGAGTACGGCGTGAGACCTCACATGCTTTCTTTTATCTGGACTCATGGAATGCTGGAAGAGGAAACAGTTGGCTGTATCCATAATCAGTGTTGGGAAGCTTTTCGAACAGCACGTGACTCAGGGTACTTTACTATTGGAAGTCATACTCAAACCCATCGCCATTTCGATGAATTAACTTTGGCGGATACAGTGTGGGATTTAACGGTGTCTTCTGATAAAATCCGTGACAATCTAGGATTGACGGTGTATGGAATTACTTGGCCGTTTGAAAACTGTTCGCCATTTTTGGAAAAACTAGATGAGATGGGATATGAATTTGCTTTTGGAGGTTGTACCCGAATGATGGAGAAGATGTATGTTTATGAGGATGACAACATGCCGCTTTGTTTGCCTAGGATGTTTCCGCCAAACACAGATGGCTATTCTGGTCGTCCTTCGGGTTTGACACTTGAACAAATGCTGCTGAAGGCCGAAAGTGAGCACAAACCGTTGAAGTAGAGGAGGTGAGTAGTAATGATTAAAATTACTAGACTGATAATTGGTTTTGTATTAATTTGGTCAGTATTATTTAGTACAGTGACCAGTGTTCGGGCTGAGAAATCGGATTTGGTGCTGGATGCACGAACTCGTGTAGCATTGAGGGCGGCGGAGCTTGCGGTCAAGTCGATGCCGGGAGAGTATTCCTGGGAAGAGTATCGTTCCTGTTCGAGTTTCGCATCGGCATACCTGAGACAGCTTTCTTTTCCGGTTGATGGAGTAGACGACCAGTATGCAAAGTATCCTGATCCTTTCCCTTGGTCGAGTGTGATTAGTCAAGTTAATTGGATACAAAGAAATGCACAGACCAGTTTTCATGAAGCTCCGCTAATTGATTTTTTGGATCAAGAGCTGTGGGAGGAGATCAAACCCGGGAGTCTGGTATATTTGCAAACTGCTGAAGGTCACAATGGCTACAACACTTACTATCACGTAGTAGTGTTGGTGGGCTATCGTGCTGATGGTTCGCCCCAGTTTGCGGAGATTGCCCCAGGAAACAGTGCATCATCTGACCGGACTTTTGAGGAAGTTGTAAGTTTTTACCATAAAGACGGCAATGGTAACTGGATAATACGTCCATACAAAACTGGATCATCAGAAGAAGTTGTTTTGAAAGTCTCTTGGTTTGATCCACTAGAGTACCTCAACACTGGTTTGTGGTTGAAAAAAGGTAGGGTAATTCCTAATAGTCCTTTTTTGGATGATGCTTTTCAAACTATAGTAACGGTGAATGTTTATGATGGGACAACGGCTATTTTTGAAAAAACGACTACCGATAGCGGTACCGACTGGAAACCAGTGAGGATTAAAGGTCGGGAAGAGTTTTATGCTGTGGTTGGTCGATTGTTACCGGCGAATAAAGATATCGGAGAAACGTTTTTCCTAGGCCATGAGGATAGTTTGTATGACAGTGATTTTGGAGTGTATATCTCCAAAAATGGAGTGTATCAACATTCCTGGACGCCGCAACTGATCGCTAAACTAGAGTCTTTTGATTATGTCTCTGGATTTGGCGGTTTGAATGGAGCGACCGATACGGCGATAATGATGCCGCTTGTTATTGAAAAGAAAGGTATGTTGGGCAAAGCGATTGATTATTCGCCATTTACGATTCATAGAATCCCGGATGTAGTCAATCAAGATATTCTCTTGAGGAAAGATCTTCTGGGTAAGGCTAATACCTTATTTGGAGAAGACTATGGACCGATTCCGGTACCGCAGGTAAATCTGTCTTCCGGTTGTGTGAACTATGATAAAGAGACCTGGGCTCTATTTAAAGGTTATCTGCAAAACAGATTGGGAGATGGAGTGGGAGTGGTACTGAGCTACCCGGATTTTGATCAGAATTTAATTTTCGGTACAGATTTGTTTACCAATCCATTTATTGGACCGATGTTTTATCAGTGGTGTCCGGAAAGCGGTGATGTGATGTGTGATTCAATTGACAGAAGGTACTATCGGGATACATATTTGAATTCTGATGGTATGTAAGATTTTTCCCCTGCTTCGGCGGGGGATTTTTATTACTTGTGATAGAGATTGAGTACAATGAGAGGATGAGATATAAGTATTTTTTATTTGACTGGGATGGAAGTTTGGCGGATACCTTACCAATTTGGTTTGCGGGTTATACAAAAGTTTTTGCGAAATATGGAATTAAGGTGACCAATGAAATAATTGCCAAAGAAGTAATTGGTGATTGGGAAGGTCCGGGAAGATTGGGAATTACAAAGGTTGAAGAGTTTTTTGAAGAACTGGAAAAGGAAGTGCTGGATAAACTAAATGAGGCAAAACTGAGTCCTGGAGTAATGGAGCTACTAAAAAAGATTAAAGTAGATGGAGGAAAAATAGCGATTGTTACGGCTTCGAGAAAAAGATGGGTAAAGGGGGCGTTGCGAAACAATGGTCTGCGTGACTTGGTGGATGTATTTTTGGGGAGGGAAGATGTGGAGTATGTTAAACCAGACCCAGAAAGCTTGAATAAGGCTTTGAGAATGATGGGAGGAAATAAAGAGGAGGCAATAATGATTGGAGATAATGGAAAGGATGTACTGGCTGGAAAAGCGGCTGGAATGGATACAGGCCTTTATTTTCCGAAAAAGTATGAGGAGTTTTATATAAAAGAAATTCAGCAAGGTTGGGGAGCGAGAATGATGATAGAAAATTTTGAAGAACTGGAGAGATTGTTGTAAAAAAGCCCCCGCATAATGCGGGGGCGGGGTGACGTTGGCTAAGAGATTGGGTCAGTACTGTTTACAATGGTCATGCCTTTGAGAACCATGCTATTGACTGAGTCTTCGGCGTCTTTGGTGTACTCGGGGCCAAGGGGAAGTAAACTGGTACAGTCTGCCATGTAGCGCATTTTGTAAATGGCGTCCGGGTTGTTCTTGGTGCACCAATCAATGTATTGTTCCAGAGATCGCCGGACACAGTGATTTTTTTCCTGGCCGAACCAATAACTGAGATCGAATTCGGAGATTTCTCGAAGTCTTTGGGTATCAAGTTTGGTGCTGGGATCGTCGGGGTCTTCTACTTCGGCGCCAAAAATACCGTAGTGCTCAGTGCGGGGGTTTTGACCTTTTTCAATCCAGACCATTTTGGTATTGCGTTGGTATGAGTGGTTGGCGATTGCCTGGCTTAGACTCAAGACCATATCGCTACCGGGATCACCTTGGGTACAGTGAATTGGCCAGATGGTAAATGAGCCAAGAGTCTTGACGTAGCTTAGAGACCATTCGATATCAAAAAGGGGAGTCCAAACACCTTTGAGGACATCAGTGTAAGTGATCTCAGTAAAATCTTTCGGGTGATTACCGGAAGCATCTAACCACCAGATACTATAAAAGATGTGCCGACCATCTGATCGGTGTTTGTCAAAAGAGGACATGATGGTGGTGAGTTTCCGAGTGTTATCGAGAATAAAATAGGCGGCACGATTGGCCGCTTCGACAGCCCCTGGAACGGAAAGTCTGCCGTTTTTTTTGACAAAATCATTTTGGTTGTCGATATTGACTACAACGACTCTAAATAGATCCTGAGAGGAGGGGGAAAACAATTTTTGAACCATACTTTCTCCTTTTTGTGAAATAGGTTTTTTGCCTGAGTTAGTCAAGGAACGAGGTATTTTAACACCTACTGAGGTAATAATCATTACCTATGGGGTAGAATGGAGATTTATTTGACGGAGTAATTTGATTTTGGTAGAGTGAAGGTATGATGAAAAACGCAGTTATGACTTTGTTTGGAGTAGTCGTAGTGTTAGCGGTGCTATATTTTTTCCCTTGGAGTCTGATTACATGGGGAAAGATAGTAATGAGTCCTGAGCGTGTGGTAACAGTGATGGGATATGCGGAGTCGAAGGAGAATAATCAAATTGCGAGCTACAATGCTGGAGTAAACGCTGTTAAAGATAATAAAGATGAGGCGGTGAAGGAAGTTAACGATAAAATAAATGCAATTACTCAAGCAGTGAAAGATTTTGGAGTAGATCCATCCGATATTCAGACGCAGTCCATGAGTGTGTATCAGCGACAAGATAGTGTGTATGACAGTGGAGTACAGAGAAGTAAACCTGGACAGTGGGACGTAAACAATACAATTACGGTGACTCTCCGGGATGTGACTCGTGCTTCAGCTATGGCTGATTTATTGACAAAAAGCGGAGCAACAAATGTGTATGGACCTAATTTTCAACTGGATACCAGTTTAAAGGCTGAAGATAGCCTAATGGAAGCGGCAATAATGGATGCTAGGGTGAAAGCAGATGTATTGGCGAAAGCGAGTGGAACAATGGTAGATAAAGTAGTTAGTGTAGTAGAAGGAAGTTCAGGTGGGGTGGTATATCCTATGTATGCTGCACGAGATGGAATGGGCGGGGGCGGAGGATCTGCTTTGGAACCTGGAAGTACAAAAATAAGTAAAACTGTGACGGTGGTTTGGAGCTTGAAATAAGTTTGAGGGTTTGTTATACTATCACTTGTCCTTAGCAGACAATATGAATTTATCCATTACAGCAAACATGAAAGCCCCTTAGGTTTTTTTGCCGCTTGTGGTTAATTTGAACTTCGCTAAGGCGAAGTTTTTTGTTTGAGACGCACATTTTGAAAGACTGAACTTACGGGCCGTTAGCTCATCTGGTAGAGCGCTACATTTGCAATGTAGAGGTGGCCGGTCCGAGTCCGGCACGGTCCACATCTTAGCCTTACGAGAACTAGTGATTGACTCTAAGAAAGCAGTACTTTAGAATCAACCACGAGCTCTTGGAGAGCTTGATTAAGTTGCTCCTTGAAAAGTGAATAGATTATGCAAGTAGATCGCAAATTCAAATGCAAATTTTGAAGCAAATTTTTGATTTATTCTACTCATGCAATCAGTGGATGCCTTGGCAGTAAAAGCCGAAGAAGGACGTTTCAAGCCTGCGAAAGTTATCGGGGAGGTGGCAAGAACTTATGATCCGGTAGTGTCCGAATGGGGAAACCTAACCAGATTTATCTGGTTGTCATTTGTCAATTTATTGACGAATTTCGGGAACTTGGGGAACTGAAATATCTAAGTACCCAAAGGAAAAGAAATCGAATGAGAACCCCTTAGTAAGCGACGAGCGAACAGGGGCGAGTCTAAACCACGAATTTATTCGTGGGGTTGCAGGGCCAGACACAACGTAGTTTTTCTGATAGAAGAACAATTTGGAATAGTTGACCATAGGGGGTGAGAGTCCCGTATTCGAAATTGGAAAAATTACAGTCTGGTACCTAAGTAAATCTAGAGACGGCAAACTCTAGATCGAATCCGGGCCGACCACGGTCCAAGACTAAATACTTTTACTGACCGATAGTGAACTAGTACCGCGAGGGAAAGGTGAAAAGAAGGGTGAGTAGCCCTATTAAAAGATCCTGAAACTGATTGCTAACAAACAGACGGAGCCCCTTCATTCTGGGGTTTAAAATGACTTATGCATTATGTCTATGTCTTGCACAATTTGAAGTCGAAACAATATTATTTTGGTTGCACAGATGATCTTCGAAGAAGATTCTCAGAGCACAAAAATGGAGAAAATGTTTCAACCAAGTCAAATTGTGAATATTGGAAATTAATTTTTTATGAGGCATATCTTTCTAAAAAAGATGCGCTAATTAGAGAAAAACAACTCAAAAGACATAGTAGTGCCAGTATTTTCTTAAAGAAAAGACTAATTAATTCATTAATAGAACTCGGAATGAAGGGGTGACGTCGTGCCTATTGAAGAATGAGCCGGCGAGTTACTCAACACAGCAAGGTTAACCGATAAGTTTCGGGAAGCCGAAGGGAAACCAAGTCTTAACAGGGCGTGTAGTTGTGTTGTGTAGACCCGAAACCAGGTGAGCTAACCATGAGCAGGGTGAAGGTTGAAGAAATTCAACTGGAGGCCCGAACGGGTTGATGTCGCAAAATCATCCGATGACTTGTGGTTAGAGGTAATATGCCTAACGAACCTGGAGATAGCTGGTTCTCCTCGAAACATGTTTTGGCATGGCCTCGTATTTACGGTATGGGGGGTAGAGTGCTGAATGGACTTTGCGAATAAAATCGTAATTTCCAACCAAACTCCGAATACCCATATCAATTGTACGGGAGTCAGTGGCTGGGGGCTAAGCTCCAGTCGCAAAAGGGAAACATCCCAGACCCTCAAATAAGGTCTCTAAATATATATTAAGTGGTAAAGGACTTGTCATTTCTCAGACACCTAGGAGGTCGGCTCAGAAGCAGCCATCCTTGAAAGAAAGCGTAACAGCTCACTAGCCGAGAGATACAAGACCGAAGACGTAACGAGGCTCAAATATATTACCGAATTTAGGGATTCGCATCGCAAGATGTGAGTGGTAGAGGAGCGTTCCTGTGGCTTTGAAGGCTGACCGTAAGGTTTGCTGGAGCAGCAGGAAGTGAGAATGCCGGCATGAGTAGCGTAATAAAGTGAGAATCTTTATATCCGAATGAGCAAGGTTTCCTACGCAACGTTCGTCGACGTAGGGTAAGGCGACCCTTAGGTGAGGCCATAATGGCGTAGCCGATGGATTACTGGTCGATATTCCAGTCCTTGTCTGTAATCGTTATTAACTGGGGCGGGACGAAGTTGGATAGTCTGGGCGGTGTGTTGAAGATACATTCGCTTAAGCAGTTAGTCAGTCACTATTGGCAAATCCGTAGTGGCGTTTAAACAAGCTGTAAACACGAGTCTGCCGTAAGGTGGGCAAGCCAGATGACTTCAGTTTCCGAGAAAAGCGTCGCAGTGAGAGTGCAGATAATCCGTACCACAAACCGACACCGGTGCTCTGGTCGAGTAGACCAAGGATAGCGAGAGAACTCTTCTTAAGGAACTCGGCAAATTAGCTAGGCGTAAGTTCTACGAGATGCCTTGCCCTGAGCAATATCAGGGCTACAACAAAAGATTACAAAGGGGCTGTTTAACAAAAACACAGGTCTGTGCAAAAGAGAAATCTTAGGTATACAGGCTGAAACCTGCCCAGTGCCGGAAGGTTAAATGCGTGGCTGATCCCCTTCATTCTGAGGCTTATTAGATTATCGTTAGTATATTTGCTATAAAGGCAAAATAACTCTCGAAATTTGATAGGCAATGGAATGAAGGGGCTAGGCTGCAATTGAAGCCCCGGTGAACGGCAGCAGTAACTATAACTGTTCTATGGTGGAATGCTAACTGCCATAGTGAGGTATTCAAACCTCCTTTATCGTGTGCAGAAAAAACGATGAAGAAAACTTGACCAAATGCTGGAACGTCTGAGAATCCTACACTAGTTGACTTCGGATAATATTCGGGTCATACTAATAATGTGATAGGTGCAGAAAATCAGCAGGAAAGACTAGAATTTATTCTAGAATCCTCACACACTATACGTCAGGCACTTTTTAAGTGAAGATATAGTGGCGGCTGCATAGCGATATGCAGGATCACTCGGTTTTTAGGGTGATCATAATTTTTTGAAATATAAAAATGAAGAATACAAGCGAAATTCCTTGTCGGGTCAGCGGAGAGCAAGCCCGACGTAAAAAACTGACTCATATCGGTGAAGCCCTGAAGCAACAGGGTGATATCGAGGGAAGTCGGTCGCGAAAGCGACTTGACCCCGTAACGACTGATTCCGAGTTGAGAATATCAACAAAGATGAGAGGTATGAGAAATATACCTAACACGTCAGTACTGCAAGAAATGGGCTGGTACCTATCGGGTTATTCCGACGGAGAAGGCAGTTTCTGTATTAGTTTTTCTCCGAGAAGTAAGTTGCGAATTGGACTAGAAGTTAGACCAAGTTTTTCAGTAAGTCAAAATGGTGACCGATCTGAAGTTTTAAGATTATTTCAAGAAACTTTTGGTTGTGGAACTATTAGACCTGATAGAAGTGATAAGACTTTAAAGTTCGAGATGCGCAATCTGAGTGATCTAATTGAAAAAGTGATTCCGTTTTTTAAACGGTTTCCACTTAAATCTTCTAAAAATAAAGATTTTGAACTGTTTTCTAAAGTTTGTCTAATGATGAATAAAGGAAAACACAGAGAAAAAACTGGTTTGAAAAAGATAATTCAGTTAGCAACACAAATGAATGCTTCCGGTAAAAGAAAATACACGAGACGAGATTTAATCAATTTCCTGTAGTAAAGGTATAGTCTGTGCCATTGGTAACAATGGATTGAGTAATAACGAAGTTCCGACCTGCACGAAAGGTGAAACGACTTTGTAACTGTCTTGAGAAGAGACTCGGCGAATTTGAATTGGCTGTGAAGATGCGGCCTACTGGCAGCAGGACAAAAAGACCCCGTGGAGCTTTACTACAACTTGGCACTGAAATGTGTAAAGTAACTGTTTAGCATAGGAGGGAGTACCAGTATTTATATTGGTACATCAATGAAATACCTCTCTTTGCTATATACGTTTCTAACCTAATCCAAATGCAAACTTTGGAAGGAACACTGTCTGGTGGGTAGTTTAACTGGGGAGGTTGCTTGCTAAAGAGTAACGCAAGCGCACAAAGGTACCCTTTCTCCGGATGGAAATCGGAGTGTAAGCGCATAGGTATATGGGTGCTTAACTGTGAGACATACAAGTCGATCAGATACGAAAGTAGGTCTAAGTGATCCTCGTGTACTTCGTGGGAGGTACCGGGCTTAACGGATAAAAGCTACCCCGGGGATAACAGAGTAGTCGCACCTGAGCGTCCACAGCGACGGTGCGGTTCGCTACCTCGATAGACAATGACCCAAACATGTCGAGGAATAAATTTGGCTTATAACGAAGAATGCCTTGGAATGAACACCCAAAGGTTAACATCGTGGGAAGTCGGTCGAAAGACTTGACCCCGTAGAGACTGATTCAAAAGACCGTTTAGGTCTGAGATGAGATACCCTATTTTTTGAAGTAGGATATAAAACGCCAATAAGATTGAGTTACGAGTGAAATAATAAAGTAATTCAAACGAAAGATATAGTCCAAACCACTAGTAATAGTTGGAGAGCACAAATACACATAGTTTTTATGTATATTTTTGGTCGGCTCAGCGCATCCTGGAGCTGAAGAAGGTTCCAAGGGTTGGTCTGTTCGCCCATTAAAGCGCTACGTGAGCTGGGTTCAAACCGTCGTAAGACAGGTTGGTCTCTATCCGCTGTCAGCGTGGGATTTTTGAGGGAGTTTGCCTTCAGTACGAGAGGACCAAGGTGAGCCATTCCCTGGTGTGCCAGTTGTTGTCGTCAGACGCATTGCTGGGTAGCCACAATGGTATTGGATAATCGCTGAATGCATCTAAGCGAGAAGCCATTCCCAAGATGAGAAATCCATGTTTCGCAAGAAACGAAAGAACCGTAGTAGACCACTACGTTGATAGGCAGAGAGTGTAAGCAACGCAAGTTGTTTAGCTTATCTGTACTAATGTTCGAAGAGTAAATCAAAAATTATATTGCGGTTTACTTACAGTAATCTATTCACTATTCAGGGCACAACCCAGAAGCAGTTTAACAATTTTTAAATTAAGACTCGTAAAAAGAGCTTGATTTTTCAGACCACAAGACAGGAAAGGGTTTTCCGAAACTTTTTCCTGTCCGGTGATCTGAGCGACTTGGAACCACCTCTTCCCATTTCGAACAGAGAAGTGAAACAGGTCAGCGTCGATGATAGTGACTGGGCAACCTTTTGCGAAAGTAGATCATCGCCGGGCAAACAAAAAACTCACCTTAGGGTGAGTTTTTTGTTGGCTCATCAGACTTGCTCGGATAGATAACAGCTTACTCGTCATCTTTTCAATAACAATACAGTTATTGAAATATCTTCCTGCGTTTCCTGTTATATCTGGCGCCGATAATTACTTTGTCATTATCGTCTGGATATAATCGCCGTCTGATGAGAGTCTGGAATCATCGTGACGGTCAGAGAGGGTGAGATTATTTAGCTATTGGCTTGACTTGATTGGGAATATTTTCTTCAGGTTGGGGTAAAAACGGCCTTTTGTAATCTTCCCATGTATTAATTATTCCAACTTTAATACTATCGTAATCCTCAATTATTTCTTCAGATAATTCACATAATTTATTTAATTCAGTATCTATGTTTTTATTTGGATCAGATAAATCTTTTTCTGTTAGGCTCATTAATCTATGAACGTATTTATTTCTATAGTCTTTGAATTGAATTAATTTACTAATGAAAGTACTTTTACTTGGGAATTCAAATACTCTTAGCATCTTTATCAAAGATTCTAATGGTTTATTCATTACATGATCTTGTTTTTTGGGATATATACGCCCATTTGTTGATCGAAACATAATTATGTGCATAATATGGTGAATGTGAGTTGTAAGATGTGCGGAAATATAGTCAATTGCGTTAATATAAATTAGAACTCGTGTAAATATCCCTAGTGGATCTTCAGGATTGTTTTGTTTTCTGGCGAAATCTAGAATATTTTTTTTAACTCCGAAATTTTCGTGCTCAAGCGGAATGTAAGTAAATATCCCTGTTTTCATAAGGAGGATTATAGTCGATATCTAAAAACTAACAACTTATTTGTGGTTTGTCAGGTTAATATTAATACAGATGAGGAAATGGGGTTGGATACTAATTGGTATTTTATTGGCCACACTGGCTTTGGCGCAGATCTTTTTGATGGGACTGCGATACGAAAGATTGGTTTATAACAGAATGGTGGATGGAGATACTTTTTGGGTGACTAATTTGCGGGATGGGAGTGAGTGGCGGGTGAGACTATGGGGGGTAAACGCACCAGACACAAAAAGTTGCTATTTTGACGAGGCAACAAAAATATTGGAAAAAGAGCTGACGACTAAGAAAGTTGAGTATGATAGACAAGGATATGATGGCTACGGCAGAATCTTGGCAAAAGTGTATGTGGATGGGGTGAATGTTGAAGAAATTTTGGTGGCTACTGGAGCGGCGTCGGTATATGATGCTTTTGAAGTACATGACCAGCTGAAACCGAGCAAGGTATATGTAGATGGTTTGAAAATATTGGAAGAGAAGGCTAAGAAAGAAAACTTTGGAATGTGGTCGGAAATGTGTATGTGATAGAATGCGGGTAATATGCAAAAAGAAATTCTGAACGGCGAAGTAATGCAGGAATTTATGGATGGATTTGCGGATGAAGGATGGAAGGTAAATGGAAATTCAATTGTTTTAGAAAGCGAGGATGGTGAAGAGTGGTTTGAATATAATGATCTTGGAAGAGAAGGTGAAGTTGGGGCAAAAGAGATTGTCTTGTGGAAAGGAGATTTTCCTTATGTATTGCAGGAGGATGTAAACGATGAGGGAACTGAAATTAGGTATTACTTGACAGTGCCACCATATAAAGATGAATATTTTAATTGGAGAGATAATTGGTTTGGGGTAGTTTATGGCCCTGATGGTAAGATGAATCCAATAAGGAGGGTAAAAGGTTTACCAAGAAAGATTGATATGGATAAAACGGTGGAGTTGTTTTTGAGACAGGTAGCGGAGAAGAGTTTCGCGACGCCCATTTTGGTAAAGGCAAAATAGCGAGTAAAAAAGCCCTCCGAGTGGAGGGCTAGCTGGGCTATATTATGTATTTCATTATTATGTCGGTACCAAAGAAAAAGATAACGACGGCAAAAAAGAGGGTGACTGTTGAATAAACTATTTTTTTGAGCATATAGTTTTCAATTTCAATCTTAGCTGGAGTTTCGGAGTACAGGGAGACGTCGCTATATCCGAAAATTTGGTAATTTCCTGATGGCGGATTTTTGAGGACAAAGTAGAATGAGTTTTCGCCAGGTGGAGGTGGAATGAATTCGGAGTAATATCTCAGTTTTGAGTTTTGACCTACGAGGTGAAAGAAGTCGTCACTTCTGATGGTGATATTGGCGTCGTCAGGTAGGTTCAGATAGTTCAAGGGACTTGCCTGACTAATTTCGTGAGGACCGATATCAACGGTTTTTGCCGAGTTAAAGTCGGTAAAAAAGTGGACAACGCCGAGAATAATTAGAACAACCATGGCAATCCAGAGAATGATGCCGATCACAGTTTTCATCGTTTTCTCCTTGGAATATTAAGGTTCTTTGGGGGTGATTATCCTATATTGCATGACTTATGTCAATTATTGAGTCTCTTTGAGCCTGAGGGGGAGGTTTTTTGAGGCTGGGTGTGATAAAATAGTCAGGTCGAAAAGACAGGAAAGGAATTTTTATTAAAATGAGCAAAGCTCAAACAGAAGTTATTATTAAACAGTCCATGTCAGTCATGGACAAGCTAATGGAGGGTGCTGCAAGCTTCCCTGGAGCCTTGAAAAAGGGTCAGAAGGTGGAAGGTGTGGTTTCTTCGATTGGTAAAAAGATGGTTCTTATTGATATCGGAGCCAAGACAGAAGGTGTCGTTACCGGTGAAGACTTGGTAGAGGCATACGATGTTTTAGCCGAACTAAAGGTAGGAGATCGAACTGAAGCCTACGTGAAGTTCCCCGAAAACGATC
>DATIKJ010000025.1:0-18034 GCA_035477615.1 Spirochaetia bacterium
GACTTTGACAATCTACTCCACGTACTTCTCCTGCCTCTTTGTAGATCTTTCAGTCTTTGCAGTATTGGTTTTCCTCCTCCAATAGTGGTCGCGAGCTTTGCAATTGATTCTGCATAATCAATCGAGTTCTCCACCGGCTCGGTCAGATGTACCTCGCACACAAAAGCAAAATTAGAGTTAACAGATTTATGATCCGACAACGAATGCCCATTTACACATATATACCCAGGATATGTTTCCATAGCTACCAACCCATTCGGACACGAACAAAAAGTTCTCATTACATCATCAAAGGTCTTTGTTCTCACCTTCAAAACTACCTCATACAATGCCTCAGCATACTTTTTCATCACCGACCTTGGAAACTCCACTCTTACCCCAATCTCTACCATGTCATATTGATACTTAATTTCGTACTTTGTTCCCAGTTTTTGGAGCCACGAAGCATTTACTCTACCTGGCACCAACAATACCTTTTTACCCAAATACTTATTATTCTTTGTATCTATTACCCCCACTAGTTCCTGTTTCTTAAATAGCAAATCCTCAATCTTTGTCTTATCAAACAGTGTCACTCCCTTATCCAATAAATACTTCTGAAACTTCGCTACCACTTCCTTCAACTTATCCGTCCCCACATGCTGAGCTCTGCGCACCACTAGTTCTACATCATTTCTCTCTGCTTCAGAGACCATCTCTTCAACCTCTTCCGCATTTTTTGGGTAGTACTCTGAGTCCACCCCAAAGTCAGTAAACACCTTTTCCACTTCGTCCAAGATCTTTTGGTAATCATCAGGGTCAATAAGGTGAAACGTCCTCTCATGGGACAGCTTGGGTGTGTAGTGCAGTTTCCCATCCGAATACGTTCCCGCTCCGCCAAAACCGGTCATTACTTCACTTGGCTTTCTCTCCTCCAATCGCGAACCCATATCAAACAAGGCAATTTTCGACCCATCCACTTTTTTCCTCAGCAGCTCAAAGCAAGCAAACATTCCCGCCGGCCCCGCACCCACAATTAAGTAATTAAACTTTTTTAGTCTCACTACTAAATATAGCAAAATCACTATTTTTCTTCTCTCACATTGATTCTACCCGCCTTATAAGATATAATTTCCCCCAGAAATTCACCTTAACTTACAAAAAGGAGTTAATCTATGTCCGAGACCATCAGTTCGGGAATTCGTTGTCCTCGTTGTGGCCGTAAAGAAGCCGTCATTGAACTTAAACCACTTGTCGAAAAACCAGATTCACCAAAGAAAAAGTCCAGATCGACTGATTCTGAAGAAAGATATGCTCACGAATATCGCATTGCTCAACAAATTACAGTAACCCACACCTTCTGCGGTTATCAGCAAACACTGCGAGACTATCTTGGTTACCACATAATTAGAGGTAACAATAAAACTATCGATGTCCCCGCCCTCGTAGAAAGAAAATTAATTGTCAAAAGTGAAGAAGGCAACACTTCTGCAGAAATTACCAAAGCACTATCTTCAACTGAAGGGTACTTCACCGATTACTGTTTTGTCCGTAAAGGTAACAAAATCACTTCCATTATCTGCCCCTTCTGCAATGGTACAAGTTACACAGATTTGGAAGATGAAATTGTCTGTAAATGCGGCCATTATCAGATTCCCGCATTTAACAAAATTTATACCGCAGTTCAAAAACCATTCAAGTTGATCGAAGAAGCATACCCCACCCAACAGCCTCTCAGAGTAACTATTGATCACTCGTGCAGTGAAAGAAAAACTCACACTTACCTTGTGGCCCAGGTTAATTATTTTTTTAACCGGTTTGAAAAACAAAGAGTCTTCATCGTCACCAACATAAGTGAAGGTCGCAAAACAGACTTTCCAATATTTTTAAAATTCTTGAAGGCAAACTCCGAACCTCTTTTCACCGTTATCGAAAAAATCTAAACTCCCATTTCGACCCCGTTAATCCGGGGTCTTTTTTGTCTAGGTAATTACCCCACCACCCAAACACTCTCCTTTATAGCTATAAAAAACTGCACTTTGTCCACTCGCAATTCCTCTTATTGGCTTATCCAAAATGATCATCATTCCCTCATCATTTTCCATTCCCCTCGCCCCAATTAGTTCACCTCCGTGTCTAATTCGTATCAGCAGATCATTCAAATTCCACTTTGTCTTTGATATCTTGTTTATCTCTCTAACCTCAAACTGATCTCCCTTGGCTTCGTCTTCCTCGCCAACTACCAGTACATTTTTTTTTGCGTCTTTACTCACTACATAAAAGACAGGTGTTACTCCATTCCCCGCAAACTTTCTTTGAGCATCAGGAGTTATCTCCCATCCTCCCCGCTGACCAATGGTATAAAACCAAACCCCATCATGTTTACCAATTTCTTCTCCTCGTATATCCACCACTTTGCCGGGATTTTCTTTTAGTCTTCTCGCCATAAACTCTCTTGCCTCCACATTACCCACAAAACAAATTCCTTGTGAATCTTTTCTCTTGGCTACACTCAAGTTTGTTTTCTCCGCCATTTCTCTAATTGCTGCCTTTGCAAAGTCCCCCAAAGGAAACAGTACATGACTAAGCTCCTTTTGTGTCAATTTCCACAAAAAATACGTCTGATCCTTGTGCTTATCTTTTGGAATGTATAAAGAAAAATTATAGTTTTCAAGATCAGTGTTGATTTGTGCGACGCTATACAGACGCGAAATGCTTGGCTTTGGACTATTGTCCAAAATTTTGCGTCGAGTATCGAGATAATTGTCGCTCGCAGGAAGCGACAAATTATCGGTCGTCAACAAATTAACCTGATCGTTAGAAAACATATTTTTCGACATCAACTTCGCATAATGCCCTGTCGCAATATAGTCAAAACCTTCCTCCATCGCCCACTGCAAAAACAAACCAAACTTAATCTCCGAGTTACACATCACATCCGGATTAGGAGTTCTGCCAGCCTCATACTCATCATAAAAATACTTTATTACTCTGCTGTTGTACTCTTCCGAAAAGTCCAGCACTTTAAAGGGTATTCCCAGTTCCAGTGCGGTTTTTAAAGCAAAACTTCTATCTTCGTCCGCTCTACAGCCATTTTTTTTAATCCACTCTTCTCTTGTTAATCCATCCTTTTCGATCTCACTTTTTGGCGGCCAGCAATACAAATGAACCGCTGTGACATCATAACCCTGCTCCTTTAAAAGCAAAGCCGCAACAGCCGAGTCTACTCCTCCCGAAATTCCCACTGCTACTTTTTTCCGATCCATATCCATATTTTACTCAACCTTCTTATAATTCCAGTAGATTTCTTGCCACATTTACCTCAGTGTATGCTTTTTCAAACCACTTAAACTGAGCTGTTCTATTAATTTCAAAAATTCTCCAATCTTGCAAGTTTTCATCCCAAGCAATGTCTAGACCAGCAAAATCAGTTTTCAATACTTTCGTCGCTTTAACGGCTAGTTTTGCCAAATCTTCCATCTGTTCTTTAGAAAATTTTGGTTTCAATAGAGCGGTTTCAGTCTGAATCTCAGTGGTCTGAAACTTATCTTTCTGTCTATGTTTCATCATCCCTAATACCTGACCATTCAAAACCAAAACTCGGTACCATCGACGTACACTAATTACGGGTTGAATCAATACATCTCCCTCACTGTACTTTTGTGACAACTTCACTAGTCTCTCATAAGTTTCTGCAAGTTTTACATTTTTTCCATGACTACCAAAGCGAGCTTTCACGATTACTGGTACAAAGGGTGATTTTCTTTTTACTACTACCTCCAAATATCTTTTCCATCCTCTTACACCATTGAAAGAAGCAAAAGGAATTACCGACAAACCAGCTTGAGCTAAAAGTATTCCCTGCTCCAGTTTTCCCATCAAAGGATAATATTTAAAACTTTCCCCATTCACAACTACTGGTTTGTTTTCCGTCAAATGTTCTATATACTCCAAAATCACCGATTTTACCCCCAACATTGATTTTCCACCTCTTTTAGTAGCAGCACGAGGAATAACCAAATCATATTCTTCTAGTTTTTTTCCCGTCATCAAATCAATTACAGGTTTTCCCAAAGGACTTACCCCAAGTCTCACATGTTCGTAATTTACTCTATCCACGTCGTATCCCAAGGCGACAGCTTCCTCAGCCAATCTTCTTGGTTCATACTCCCCTCTAAATCTGGTTAGTATTAATACTTTTTTCATATTCAAGCAATATAGTTAAGCGATAGCGGACTATATGCGAATATAAGAGGAAGCGCAGTGGAGTAAGCAGAATAGCCGTAGGCTATGCTTAACGAAATGAGCAAGCTCTTATAATTCATTATTGTTAAATTTTCTAACGCAGTACTCCAATATTTTCCTTGGCGCATTGATTTTCGTTCTCTTTTCAAACACTTTAAACTGTGGTGCTTCATTCACCTCTATGATATAAACCTCACCTGTTTTTTTGCTGATCACCAAGTCTGTTCCTGCCACTTCCACTTCCAAAGCTCTGGCCGCAGCTTCGGCAGTTTTTACTACCGCCTCAGGTACTTCTTTCAGCCCAACCGAGTTCCCCTGACTTTTATTCAAAATCAATTTTTCCTCTTTAACTTGTCGTTTAAAACCGCCAATACATTTGTATCCCACTGTCATTACTCTAAAATCCCCATCATTCTCAATATATTCCTGTACCAAAAAGCCTCGAACCAAAGGTATCTTTTCCCCTTTTTCTTTGGCCTTGGCTTTTCTGGCCTCCAAAATTTCTTTTAACTTGTTCAAGTCTTCATACTCCCTCACCCAAAAAGTACCCATTCCATGTCTTCCGCCTTGCGATAATTTCACAATCAAAGGAAAGCTTGCCTTCTCCAAAAACTTTTCCAAATCATTCCATGTCTCGATGTACTGTGAATTTGGATATTTTACTCCTGCTTCCACGAGTTGCCATGTCATTACACTCTTGAAACGGCGTAGTGGTCCCTCCGTCAACAAATACTCATCCACAACAGGAATACCATGTTTCTTGGCATAAAGCTGTAACAACTTACTCCATTCCAACTCTGATCCGACAGATCGGAAAAACCACCCGTCAAAATCCTTCATGTCAGTATCTCCGAAAAGAATCTTGCCGTCAATCATTCGAAGTTTGCGATACTTCACCAAAACCAGTTCAATTCCTAGATTATTGGCTTCTTCCAAAAATCTCTGTTCACTCTCGTCAAAGGTTAATCTGTGTAAGTAGGCTATTTTTAGCATATGTTTATTTAACACCCTTTCTGTTTCTAATTCGTATTATCCCTGGATCAACCAAAAATTCTTTCAGATCTCGTCTGCCAATGAGTAGCTGGCGTCTAAGCTCTGTTCTATTTGTCAAACCAGCTCTTGTTCGAATAACTCTTCCTTTTAATTTTAGAGTTAGGGCAATTACCGTTCTTTCTTCAAAACCAAGAGAGTTTTTAAACTTCTTTGTCCATAATACATTTTCCGGCACCAATAGACCTAGTTCCAAAGCCAAACTTTGATCAATTGAAGTACTTCTCGCTCCAGTATCAATCTTGCAGTGAACCTCTGCCCATTTATTTTTACCCTTCTTTATTTTTATTGACTCAAATATTCCCAAAACTGGCTTTTCCTCGCCAACAAAAGATACTCGATTAGCAAACTTACTCGCAAACAAAGCTTTACCTATTTTGACTCCCTTTTCAATCTCATCCACATCCAAACCCTCGACTCTTTGGAGTCTTCGACGAAGTCCTGTCATATTAGCTAACTGAATAGAAAGACCGGGCTGGTCATTAAGCTCCAAAACCACCGGCCCTTTATCTCCATCAATAAGCATGTCCACAGATAGATATGGCAGATGAGACACCTTTTGTGTTTTAACTGCCATCAACAATATTTTGTTCCAGAAAGGAATCGCAATTCCATTCACTTTTTTATTAGTGTCTGGAAAATACTTAATCTGTCTATTTTTGTATACTCCATGAGTAGTTATCCCAGTTGCTATATCAATTCCCAAACCAATTGCTCCCTGATGCAAATTTGCCTTACCCGCACTCTCTTCGGTAGGCAAACGCAACATAGCCATTACCGGGATCTGGTTAAACACGATCACTCGTACATCAGGAGCCCCACCTACTGCCAACTTTTTAAACTTTGGATGAATAGTAATCCTTTCTTCAATCATCGCCCTGTCCGGCAAATTATTATGCGAGTATTTTCCTTCAACAATATCGACTGTATGGAGAATCAAGTCCTCAACACTCACTTTCTTTCCATCAACGGTCCAAAACATTCCTTTTTCTTTGGCACTTCTTTTGATCAGTACTATTCCCTGTCCACCAAATCCTTGAACCGGTTTTACTGCAAATCCTCCAGAAAGTTTTGCCCAGTTATAAGCTCTCACTTCATGAGCGTCTTTCAATACTCCCAAGAGTTTTGGATGTGAAATTCGAGCGCGTTTCAACATCCTCTTAGTCAAGAGTTTATCATCAGCTCTTTTTCTTGCCGACTTCTTATTCAAAAGCAAGTAATCAGCTGATCTCGCATTGAGTCCAAGTATGTCGCTAAATCTCAACATCGTTATTTAGTCAAAATTTTTCTAAATCTCCAGATTTCTAATAGTCTTAAACCCTTATATCTTCCGATCAAATAATCAAGTATCAAAATTCCAATCACCGAAATCTCAGGATGAAGTAATACCTGTGATTGTATCCATGGAGCACTCATCACTTTGTAGGAAATAAAGGCCAGTATCACTGTTTCACCTGTCATCGACATCGAGGTCGCCAAGCTTCTGGTAATTTGTGCTTCAATAAAGGTCTCGGCCAATAGTACAAACAACAAAATTGGAAAGATACCCACACTCATAAGTCTCTCCAAACCAATTGTCGGCGACATCAAAAGCAAAAGCAGTACAGCCATAGAAACTACCCAGATCAAAATAGCTAGTTTAGGCAGATATGGCACTTTAACTTTCTTAATTAGCATCCTACCCAAAGTAGCTACTCCCAAGATAAAGAACAAAAGTACAACTCCTACCAAACCTCCAGTGGACAAAAATGCCACCGATAACAAGGCCGGAGTAATAATGCCGAAGCCAGACACACCAACAACCTGACGAGAAAAGGCAACCAAAGCTGCTACCAAGGGAAATAAGAATAGTAATACCAAGGTATTTGGAGAAACTCCTTCAGAAACTGCTTTTCGCATTGCCAGTTTCAAAACGTCCTTAGCCCACCATCCAGTCAACTTCTGTCCGTTCATTAGTTTTGTCAAACGATCTTCTTTTTGACTAGGAACCGTTAGATCTGTATCCTGCTTTACTACTTCCGCAGACACACTAGCTGTTGGTGAAATAGTAACTGTCGGAGTAATATTTGAAGCTATAGCATATGTTTTAGGTGTCAAAAAAACTCCCCAAACAACCGCCAAGAAAACCAGCACCATCAATACTTTTTTCATGAAGTGTATTATATCAAGCCTATAATGGTAAAGCAATTATAGATGCCACAAATACACTCTCATACTCCAACTAATTTAATATCAGTTTCCAGCCATTACCACAAACGTCTTGTCGTGCATCTCCCAGAACTTACCCTGATCCCCCGCACACAAGACCGCTTCAGCCGATTTCTGAGCATCAGCATGAAATGGTAAAGGGAAACTACGATACTCCAAACTAATTTTATCTCCATACTTAGCCAATAATGCTTCGATGGTTGGAAAAGATTTATTACAGTAAGGACACTCAAAGTCGGTATACTCCATTATTTTTATCTTGGCATTCTTGTTTCCTTTGATATAGCCAACTCCATATGGAATACCCTCAACCCTTGTCAAAGCTTCACCCACCGAAGCTAGTTTTACTTTATCTCCAGAGCCATTCTTTAACTCAGCGTCGATTACCGCTTCAAAATCTGCTTGAGGCAAAGAACCAACTATTAAAATTCCATTTATAAAAAACGAAGGGGTTCCCGACACTCCAAATCCCTGACCTTCTTTTGTCTCAGCACCTACTTTTTCGGCATAAGTACCATCGTCCAAACATTGATCAAACTTACTAGAATCTACTCCCAAGTCCTTAGCCATTATTTTTAAATTAGCTACCGAGATTTTTGAAGTAGTTGCTGTTGGAACTGCAACTTTAGAATCACCATTTACTTCTTCTTTAAGAGAAACCTTAGCTGATAACTGACCAATAAAAAACGCTGCCACTACTAACAACACCACTAATATGGGTGCGTAAAGAGAATTTTTATCTTTTAACATATGCCATATTATCACAAATTGCACTCTACATCGCGATCCGTCTTTGATGAAATGGCAATCTTAAGCCACCACGTAGTTTATCGTTTTTCCTTTAATGTAAATCACCTTTCGAATAGTGCCTTCGGACAAATATTTCTGCACTTTTTCTTGACTCTCTGCCACAGCTCTCACCTCTTCCTCATTTGCATCAATATTTACCTCGACTGTTCCTCTTAATTTTCCATTAATCTGAACTGACAGTGTCACTCCACTTGTATACAAATAATTCTCCTCATACTTAGGGAACATTTGTGTGTGTACGCTAAACTCTCCCCCCAAAACAGACCATAGTTCTTCTGCCACAAAAGGTGCAAATGGCGCCAATACTTTTACAATATTTCCTAAATTTTCATCAGACACTAATACCTTTGCTCTTGTAAGTTCGTTGACAGTCTCCATCAATTTAGCAATCACTGTATTAAACTTTAAACGAGAAATATCCTCCGTTGCCCCTTTAATTAGTTTATGAACAATTCTTGAACTCTCCAAATCTCCATCACCATTCTTCCCTACTTGATCAGTCACTAGTTTATTTAGTTTCTCAATAAATCGTTTCACTCCCACCAAAGACCTCTCATTCCACGCCATCGTCGAATCAAATGGTCCCATAAACATCATATATGTACGCAACACATCCGTTCCGTAAATATCAGCTACCGATTCTGGCACTATTACATTACCGTGACTCTTACTCATTCGATTTCCATCAGTTCCCAAAATTACTCCGTGAGATAGTCTCATGTAATATGGTTCAGGAATTTCTTTAGGTACTACACCCAAGTCATACAAAAACTGATAAATAAAGCGTGAGTAAAGTAGATGCAAAGTGTTGTGTTCATCTCCACCTACATAAACATCCACCGCCATCCAGTACTTCATTTTTTCCATGTCCGCCAATTTGTCATCATTTTTTGGATCACAATACCGGAGGAAATACCAATCACTGCCCGCCCAATTGGGCATGGTGTCGGTTTCTCGACGAGCTTTTCCGCCACATTTTGGACACTCCGTCTCTACCCACTCAGTCATATTTGCCAAAGGCGACTCTCCCGTACTAGTCGGCTGATATTTTTCTACCTCAGGCAGTTTCACTGGCAACTCACTATCAGGAACCGGAATCCATCCACAAACAGGACACTTAATCATCGGAATTGGTTCACCCCAGTAATGTTGACGACTAAAAATCCAATCTCTCAAATGGTAGTTGACCGACTTTTCTCCTACCCCTTTTTCAATAATTTCATCAATCATTTTTTCGTCTGGTACAAACTCTCTATCAATTTCCAAATCATATTTTTCGGCAAAAGCCTCATCGCGTTCATCATGACTCGGTACGGCCATAATTGCTCCAGTTCCATAAGAAATCAAAACATAGTCAGCAATCCAAATTGGTATCTCTTTTCCATTTATCGGATTAATAGCATACAAACCGGAAAATACTCCTGTCTTTTCTTTAGAAAGTTCTGCCCTTTCCATCTCACTCTTCTTTCTCGACTCTTCAACATATTTCTTAATGTCTTCTTTATCCATCACTCCGGCAACCAGTTTATGTTCAGGGGCAATCACCATAAAAGTAGCTCCAAGCAAAGTATCGGGTCTTGTTGTAAAAACCTCCAATTTTTCCGAACTCCCTTTTACTTCAAAAACAATATTAGCCCCCACTCTTTTGTCAATCCAGTTCACTTGCGCCGCTTTCACTTTGTCAATAAAACTCGTATTCTTCAAACCATCAAGCAGTCTTTCTGCATAATCAGTAATTTTGACGACCCACTGTGAAATTGTTCTTCTCTCCGTTTCGCTTCCACATCTCTCACACTTACCGTCCACTACTTCTTCGTTAGCCAAACCAATAAGACAGGATGGACACCAATTAATTGCCATCTCTTGCTTTTCAGCCAAGCCCTTTTCAAATAACTTCGTAAAAATCCACTGAGTCCATTTGTAATACTCGGGGTCTGTTGTATTTACTTCTCGATCCCAATCAAAAGACAGGGCCAAACGTCGCATCTGTTCTTTGAAATTATCGGTACTTTGTTTCGTTACAATTACGGGATTAATTCCCATTTTGATAGCGTAGTTCTCCGTTGGTAGCCCAAAAGCATCCCAACCCATGGGAAACAAAACATTAAATCCATTCATTCTCATAAAACGTGCATATACATCTGCTCCCGTCATTGAAAAAGCGTGACCTACGTGAAGACCGTTTCCTGATGGATAAGGAAACTCCACTAAAACATATTTCTTTTCCTTTTTATCAAAATCGACTCCCTTGTATCCCGCAAAACTGTCATACCGATCAATCCATTTTTTCTCCACTTCCTTAAAGTCATAAACCATAGGTGAATTTTACCATCCAGTTTGTCTACAAACTATCAATCATCCACTCTTTCAATTACAGCCCCCAAACTAGTATAAGTTTCAAATACATTTGGATATCTCCTTCTAAGGATATCTACTCCGTGAATTTCTGTGGTTACCGAATCACATAATGCCGCAATGAAGATTGCCTTACACGCTTGAATTACACTAGGTGACATAATCACTCCCCCCTTAAACTTCACTGGACCATTAATAATAATTCTTTCCGGATCGGATACAAAAATGTCTGCCCCCATCAAATTCAATTCCCGTACAAAATCAAATCCCGACTCATACATCCAATTTTTAAGTAACAATCTCCCTTTAGTTTTGCTGGCCAAAACTGCCATCACCGGAATTGCGTCCACTGGAAATCCCGGCCAAGGTCGGGGATAAAGTTTTGGCAGCCCAGGAGCCGCTACCGGCACACCCGAGTTCTCTACATCAATTTTCAGCTCACCCTTACGACTCACAATCAAGTCATCTCCATCTCTCTCAATTTTTATATTAAAAATCTCAAACCAATTAATCATGCCATCTACAATTTCCGCCACATTTGCTCCTTTGATTCTAATATTTCCATCTGTTACCGCTGCCGCCACAATAAGTCCCGCAATATCAATAAAGTCTGGCCCTGGTTCGTATACTGTTCCAGTTAGTTTTGCGTTTCCTTTTATTGTAATTTTATTTGATCCGATACCTTCGATTTTCGCTCCCATCTTTGCAAGCATTCTAAGAAGCTCACTCACATGTGGTTCACAAGCCGCATCAACTAATGTGTAAGTAGCCGAAGATCCAGCTGCAAGCATCGCCAAGTTTTCTGTTCCTGTCACACTTGCTTCAATCTGCCAAATATCATATTTCTTCTCCTGCCTTTTTGGCTTCTTAAACCTTACAAATCCATCTATATACTCAAACGTCACACCAGCTTTCTTAAATACATCCAGATGTGCCGCAATTGACCTCATTCCCAGTACACATCCTCCAGGCAAGGGAATATCTGCCACCCCAAAACGTGCTAAAAGTGGTCCAGCAAACATAAGAGACGCCCTAAACTGTCCACCCAAGGCTTCATCCACTTTGTAGCTATTTACCTTTGCACAGTTTATCTTTAGTTCACTATCAACACTTTGATCAACCTCAGCTCCCAAAAGTTTTAAAATCTGTACAATTTTTGCCACATCACTAGTATTGGGTACATTTTTGTAGACCACGGTTTCATCAGTCAAAATTGCCGCAGGCAAAACCGCCACCAAACTATTCTTGTTGGGAATCGGTGTTACCGACCCTTCTAGTTTTCTTCCGCCCGTGATTTTTAAAACTCCATTCATCGTAAATAAAATAAATTATTAATCGAATTCACCTACTCGGATTATCTCATCTTCTAGCTCGATTCCCAAACTTTCTCTAGCTCTTCTCACAATTTCATCATGAACAGCCAGAAAATCCTTGGCTGTTGCCTTACCGGTATTCACAATAAAATTGTGATGTTCCTTGGCAATTGCTGCACCGCCAACTTTGTATCCTGTCATATTTAAAATATTCTCCACGATATATCCAACCGACGTTGTTGGATAACCCAAAGTTGCCCTATCTTCATCACTTAAATTTTTAAATACACATCCTGCCGAGTTCATCGGTTGTATTGATTTCATCTTTCTCCATTTATTTACCACCTCTTTTGCTTTTTTAACATTCCCCATTTTAAGAGATAACACAACTTCCAAAATAATCTCTCCGCTTTCATGAAAACGTGATTTATCGTATCCCAGTTTCAAATCCTTTCTAGAAAATGTTTTTATTCCTCCGTGTGTGTCAAGCACCACTACCTTCTTAATTATCTCTGCAAATGTATGTGTTCCACCGTGAATATTGTTGTACACCGCTCCACCAATCGTTCCTGGAATTCGGGAGTACCACTGTAAACCAGTAATTCCAAGATCCAGTAACTTCACCATAGCCATTTGCAAATTTACTCCGCTATCCAAAACTACTTCAACATCCTTTGCTTTGCTTTCATCAAAATCCAAACAGGAAAAATTCTCTTGATTGTCTCCTTTTGCCGACCCCATCCACCTAGCCCCCACCACACTCCGCCAAATCTTCCTAATTTTTCCCTCTTTATGAACTGAAATTTTCTTACTCTTATTTTTGATTACCAAACCCCGCACTCCTTTATCTGCCACTAAAATATTACTTCCGCCTCCGATCACCGTCACTGGCACTTTAAAAGATCTGGCCAAACGAACCGCTTTAACCAAATCTCCTGAGGTTTCCGTTACATACAACAAATCTGCTTTTCCACCAACTCCCAAAGTTGTGTGTGCCGACAGAGGTTCATCTTTCTGCAATCTCTCCGGCTCCAAACACTTGATTAAACTTTCTATATTACTCAAACTTCTTTAATATACAATATTTTTTGAAACATAGACCGAAGCCTTATACCTTTTCAAAAATATTGCGCATGTGCGCAAAAGCATGGTATTTTCCGTCAGGAAAATTTTTGCGCCCGCAGCACAAAGATGGCTCTGACGCAGGCAAAGAACATCTGGTTTTTGCAAAAGGTGTAAGGCGGCAGGTCTTGTTAAGAAAATGTTCTAAACCACTACACAGCTAGGAAATCTTTGTTTTAATTCCTCTTCAATCTTCTTTTTCCCTTGATAATCAATAGCAAGCAACATACGAATCACAAACTGCTCATTCCGATCTACTTTTTCCACCTTACTACGTACATCTCCTCCGTTCCGTCCTATGATTCCTGCCACTTCTTCAGAAATTCCAATCGAGTTTGACCCTTCAATCAAAACAGTCGTAAACATTCCTCGACCCACTTTCATCTCATCCAACTTTCTCGCCACCAAAGACAGATCCAATCCATACGCCACTTTATAATAAAGATCATCAATCCCATACCAACACCCCAAGTCCACCAGCAGTTTATCCACAATATCCTCATCCAAGTCTTCAATATTCAAAATTCCTCTTTCTCGAAGCAGTCCATCAACTAATATTTTTTCTCCCTTCGCCACTTCCATGTCATGCTCTGCATTTCTCATCTGACTATCAATTTGACCAACAGTTTCTCGATTGCAAAATGTTAGCCAATCAACATTGGGCTTCGTTTGATGTTGATCAGTAATAATTTCCACAACTGATGCATTTGGAACTACAGTATCCAAATTTTCTACCCTGCCGTCAATTTTTATAGCCACTGCCCGCAGACCCAGCAAAGGATTCAGTCTATATGCCACATCAATTCCTCTCGCTGATAGCTCCATTACGGCTAATTCCTGTTTGGGTGTAAATATTAGTTTTCTTTTGTATTTGTCAGGATCAGTTCTCAGTTCCTCAATAGATAAGCTGGCTACTCCCCAGTTATTAAATCTCTCTCTTTTTGTCGTCGTAAATGCTACCTCAATATTACCTTCATTCAATTTATATGTGTCATGCAACGCACTATATCCATTTATTGCTGGAGTCGCCAAATAGTCATCACTTCTCGATTGCTGCAACAACTTATGATATCTAGTTCGCACCAATCCCATAGACAGATAGCACTCACCCACATTTTCTTCATTATCAGTAATCACTCTAAAGCTGACTACATCGGTGATATCCGCAAATTCCTTGGGTCGAGAGTCAGACCTCATCGCCGATTTTTTCTGTTTTTCCGAAAGTTCCCAGTAACCACCCACTTGATGTTCAACACTAGCATTTACTCCACCAGCTACCAACACTCTCCGAATATCTTCCTCTGTCTTACCAATAAAAATTTCATTAAGCCTTGGGTCACCATCAATTTTTTGCTTAACTTCGTTAAATCTCACTGGGTCTATATATGAAAAAGAAATATCCGCCAAAGCATTTTTTACTTGCCACAGTCCCAAAGACTCCGCCAATGGTACATATACTGCCAATGTCTCTTTTGCTTTTGCCACCCTACTTTCAAGTGGCATCGACTCCATCGTCAACATGTTATGCAAACGATCCGCTAGTTTTACTTTGGCAATTCCCGGCTCAACTAATGTTTCTCTCGTTACTTTTCGTAGTGTTTCAAAATCGTTATTATCCCCTGAAGATGTTCTGAATTTACTAACCCCATCCACCAAGTGTGCCACTCTCTCCCCAAAAACCATCTCAATTTTTTCAAGTGTAATTGCCTCAGGATGATCTTCCACTGTGTCATGCAACAATCCCGCAATTATCTCATCCTCATCAGCCCCCCATCGACAAAGTATCTCTGCCACGACAATACAATGCACAATATACTGTTCCCCTGTTTTTCGAAAATCTTCTTTATGAATTTCATTAGCCAAAGCCAACGCCGAAAGCACTCTGTCATTTTTATCCGCTACGAACTCAGCCTCAGAGGCCACGCAACTCACTGTTGGTCGCAATCCTGTCCTGCTCTCAATCATCTTAATCACAGATTATAACCCCAGATAAGCTCAAACATCTATCTACCTCGCTGTATAATAAACTCAAATGGAAAGAACATACATTAAAGACATCAAAAATCACCTAGGAGAAAAAATTTCCCTTTCTGGTTTTGCCCAAACCATCAGAAAACAAGGTGGAATTGCCTTCCTTATTCTTCGCGATATCACTGGCACCACTCAAACCGTCATTCTCAAATCCAACACTGACGCTTTTGCCATTATTCAAGACCTTTCTTTAGAATCCGTCGTTACTGTGGTTGGTGAGTCCAAAGAAAACGCTCAAGCACCTAATGGTGTAGAAATTTTAGTTGACACCATTGAAGTCCTCTCACAAGCCGAACCGGAACTCCCCATTCCTGTCGATGAAAAAGGCGAGGGTGAAACCAGTCTAGATATCCGTCTAGACTGGCGCCAACTTGATCTTCGCAAAAGTAAAAATGCCCTCATTTTCAAAGTCTGGACAACTCTCGAACAAGCTTTTAGAAAACACTGTATTTCCAATAACTTTATTGAAATTCACTCACCCAAAACAGTTGTCACTTCCACTGAGTCAGGATCAGAATTGTTCAAAATAGACTACTTCGATCAAACTGCCTATCTTGTCCAATCTCCTCAACTTTACAAACAAATGGCTATGGCTGCCGGTTTTGAAAAAGTTTTTGAAGTGGGACCCGTTTTTCGTGCCAATCCCTCCTTCACTTCCCGTCACGATACTGAGTTCACTATGTATGACATTGAGATGTCCTTCATCAAGTCTCACCATGATTTGATGGACGAGGAAGAACAAATGATGATTGATATTTTCCAGGCCATAAAAGATAAATATACCAATGAGATTAAAGAGGTATTTGATCAAGATATTACAGTTCCCACCAAACCATTTCCTCGTGTCACCTTCAAAGAAGTCAAAAGGATACTTGCCGAACAAAATGTTCCCAACGAAAAGAAAGACGATCTTTCCCCAGAAGAGGAAAGAGCCATTTGCGAATATTTTAAAAACAAAGAAGGACACGACTTCGTTTTTGTCCATGAGTTTCCCACTGTTTCCAGAGCCTTTTACAGTATGAGAGACGAAAACGATCCGTCTATCACCAAGAGTTTTGACCTTCTATATAAAGGTTTGGAAATTACCAGTGGCGCCCAACGAGAACATCGCTACGAAAAATTAAGAAACCAAATCCAAGAAAAAGGATTCAAACTTGAACCATTTGCCAGTTATCTTAATTTCTTCAAATATGGCTGCCCTCCCCATGGTGGTTTTGCTCCAGGTCCGTCCAGACTACTAATGAAAATCCTAGGACTAAACAATGTCCGAGAAGTAACTTACATCTATCGCGGCGTTAAAAGACTTACTCCTTAAACATGGAAAAACAAGCCAAAGATACTACTCTCGAAAAAATTATTTCCCTCTCCAAACGCCGTGGTTTCATTTTCCCAGGTTCCGAAATCTATGGCGGTCTCGCCAACACCTACGATTTTGGTCCACTTGGCACAGAGCTCAAAAGAAACTTAATTAATCTTTGGTGGAAAACATTTGTCACTGATCGTTCCGATATGTTTGGTCTTGATACTTCGGTCCTCATGAGTCCCAAGGTCTGGGACGCCTCAGGTCACACCGAAAACTTCACCAACGTCATGATTGACTGTCTTACTTGTCACTACCGCACACGTGCCGATCATTTGCTCGAAGACGCCGTCAAAGACATCGGCAATGTCGAAGGCAAACCCTTAAAAGAACTTGACGAGTTAATCAAGGAAAAGGAAATCAAATGTCCCAAGTGTGGCAACAAAACCTGGACAAATGTCCGAAACTTCAATCAGCTTTTTGAAACTCAGATCGGTATCATCACCGAAGGCAAAAGCACCGCCTATCTCCGTGGCGAGCTCGCCCAGGGTATGTTTGTTGACTTCAAACAAGTTCTCGACTCTCTTCACCCCAAACTCCCCTTTGGTCTAGCTCAATCTGGCAAGGTCTTCCGCAATGAAATTACCATGGGTAAGTTTACCTTCCGTACTCTTGAATTTGACTTGGCTGAATTCGAATACTTCGTCAAACCAGAAGACTGGGAAAAACATTTCGAGTACTGGAAAAAAGAAATGTACGACTTTGCCATTTCCCTAGGTCTCCCCGCCGAAAAACTTCGCTGGCGTGCTCACACCAAAGAAGAGCTTAGTCACTACAGTTCCCGTACTGAAGATCTTGAATACGAATTTCCTTGGGGTTTCAAAGAAATGTGGGGCTTGGCTTACCGTACCGACTTCGATCTCAAAAATCATATTGAAAAATCTGATGTCGATCTCCGCTTTACCGATCCCTACACTCAGGAGAAATTTATTCCTCACGTAATCGAACCCACCTTCGGTCTATCCAGACTTCTAACGATTATTCTCATGAATGCCTACTCCGAAGACACCGAAAAACAAAGGGTTGTCATGAAGTTCCCCAAATCTCTCGCCCCCTACAAAGTGGCTGTCTTCCCCTTAGTTGGCAACAAAGAAGAGTTAAGTAACAAAGCCAAAGAAATTTACGCCAATCTCAAAAAAGACATGAGTGTTGTTCTAGACGAACGCGGCAACATTGGCAAACGCTACTTCACCCAAGACGAAATTGGTACCCCTTACTGTATCACCGTTGACTACGACACCCTCGAAGACAACACCGTCACAGTTAGAGATAGAGACACAGCCGAACAAAAGAGAGTAAAAGTTAAGGATCTGTCCTCAGTTCTAAAATAGATAAAAATTTGCCAAAAGAAAACCCTCCATTTGGAGGGTTATGTTTATACAATATCTATTTATGTGTACCGTTTCTTTCTGAATAAAATATCACTAATAAATTTCCCACAACGAACGCAGCAACAATAAGTATTATAAGTAAACCTACAATATCACTATCGATATTGATTGCCTGCATCCACAAAAACATACCGGCAATAAAAGCATTATGAAGAATTCCCCATATCACT
>DATIKJ010000026.1:0-7132 GCA_035477615.1 Spirochaetia bacterium
TGATCAAAAACTAGATTACCAAGAGAGTAGAAAATTGGTTTTCCTTGATATGTTTCTTCAGTTTGAGTCCAGTGAGGATGATGACCAACAACAATATCTGCACCAGAATCTATGGCAAGGTGAGCAAGGTATATTTGACGAGAAGTTGGATTTTTTTGGTACTCCACTCCCCAGTGAAAACTAGTAATTATCAAATCGGCTGATTTTGTGGCCTCTAAAATTTGATCGATAATTTCTTTATCTTCAATTTGAGGAAAATCTGAAAAACCTAGATATGCCAGTTTTGTTTTCTTTACCGTATTAAACACTGGTTTTCCTAAACCAATGGGAATAATATTGTTGTTTTTGAGAATAGAAATGGTTTCATCAATTCCCTTTTGGCCTTGATTATTGATGTGATTATTAGCAAGAGTGGCAACATCTATTCCTGCAAAAACCAAACCAAAAACACTTTTAGGATCGGCACAAAAAATCATGCCTTTGTCAGTGGAACGACACCCGGTGATAAAAGGAGACTCTAAATTAATAATAGAAACATCCGCTTCAGATAAAATTGAGGCAATATTTTTGAATGGCCAAGTAGGGTCGGCATATTTTTGGATACGAGTATTAACAGATCTACCGAGCATAACATCACCAGTAAAGACGATTGTCAAAACTGAAGAATCAGATGTATCGGGAAAAAATAATTCAGGGAGACGACTGGAAATGGGTAATGGTTTGGTAATAATCCATAAAGAGCCAATAATTAAACCAACAATGAAGAGAGTTAACAGTTTGGTGAGACTGTTCATAGACTAATCATATTCCAAAAATGAGAATATGATTTGATAATATTTTCATGAGCTTTTTGTCTTTTTGAAAGATTTATTGAATCATCATAAGGAATGGTAGTTTCGATAACAAAAACAGCTTGAGCTGAATGTTTTGATTTTATTGTTTGTTTTTTTGGATCAAAGAACTGAGAGACAGAAAGAAATTCATCGATTGAACCATCTGGAGAGTTGGCAACTACTCCATCAACTATCTTTTCTCCAAATCTGGTTGTGCCATTTTTGACAACTGGCATATCGGACTCAATAAAAATTTTGTTTATTTCTTTGGCAATATTGAGTACTTTTTCCCCTTGGCCATAGGAATATACATAACAGGAAGTAATATTTCGAGGATCTCCTTTGGGAAATTTTTTGGGCACTCTATCTTCGTGGTGATCGAAAACAAGTTCGGGTTGGTATATACCAACAGTATCTTTGACCCAGCCGGAGATTTGACTAGCTGTTTGGCTTGAAAATGTATTTGACCTTGATGATTTTTTGATTTCATTGAGAAGTAACGGCTCAAAATCAGTAACACTAAGGCCTTTATGAAAGTCTCTTTTTTCGTTTTCATAACGCCAATCACGATAATAACCGGAAGGATTCATTAAAGGAATAAAAACTATGGGAATACCGTGTTTTCCTATCTCTTTAATAATTTCCAGTTGTGAATAGAAAGCGTTGGGACCGGCGGGCTCTTCTCCGTGAACACCTCCCAAAATCCACAGGGATTTAACAGGATGATTTTTTTTAAGAGGAGTTTTGAAAGCGAAAATAGGAAGACCGTCTGCTTGGGTGGCAATTATCTCCGCTTGCCAACCGAAGTTCTCCAGCTCAAGATATTTTGACAAAAGATCAAACAAGGATCTTCTACCATCTTCTTGATAAATATCCTTACAAGATAATACTTCAACTTTGTCTCTTACGAGATTCATAAGTGAATTATATCTTGGCTTGTATGTGCTTAACGTTTTGGAGATTGCTTCTTGGCGCGAGCACGACCACCTTGGCCGGATTTTCTGGTTTCTTTCATTCGGGGATCACGAGTAAGGAAACCGCCATCGCGCATCAATTTTTTGAATTTCTCAGGATCTGCCTTCATCAAAGCACGACCGATACCATTCATAATTGCTTCAGCTTGTCCCATAAGACCGCCACCAGCTACTTTGATACTGCCAGTGTATTGACCTAAGATGTCGGCAACAACGAAAGGAGAATGAATCATTTTTTTTATGGTTTCACCTTTAAAGTAAACAGATAATGGTTTGCTGTTTATAGTGAGCTCTTGTTTGCCAGGCCAGATACGAACACGAGCAATTGAAGTTTTTCGACGGCCAACAGCGGCAAAGTATTCTTTGGGCATAGTGAGGACGCCTTTTTTGACTGGAGTAGTTTTGACTGGCTTAATTGCGACTTTTGATTTTTTGGTTAGTTTTTGGGCCATGTTTATTTTTCAATTTTTTTGTTAAGACCAAGCTCAGTGGCATATGGATGTTTGTCTCCGGCGAAAAGTTTGAGTCTTCTTTGTCTGTTTTGTTGGTGTTTATCTTTGGGAAGCATACCTTTGACGGACTTTTCGATAACCTTACGAGAGTCTTTAGCGAGTAGTTGTCCTAGGGTAATGTCTTTGAGGCCACCTGGGAAACCTGAGTGAGAGTAGTAGATTTTATCGGTGAGTTTTTTGCCAGTAACTTTTATTTTGTCTGAGTTTATGGCAACAACGTAATCACCTTGGTCGAGATGGGAGCCAGTAAGGGTTTTACCTTTGCCCATGAGAAGGGTGGCTATTTGAACAGAAACACGACCGAGAATTTGACCGTCAAGATCAATCAAGTGCCATTTTCTTTTGATGTCGGTTGGTTTTAAAGTTGTAGTTTTCATAGGATTTACTTAGCTTTTTTGGTTTCTTTAACAGGAGCTACTTTGACTTTTTTCTCAACAACCTTTTTCTCTACAACTGGGGGCTGGGCCATGAGAGTAAGAGTGGCAATGGAAGTGGCGTCGCCTTTTTGGACAGATACTTTTTGAATAGTGGTGAAACCACTTTTGCGAGTACCCATGACAGGGATAATGGCGTCAATAAGTCTGTTGGCCGACTTGGGTGAACCAAGAGTTGCGGCGACGTTGCGACGTGAGGCGAGTGTACCTTCTGTAGCTTTGGCAGCAAGTTTATCAAACAAGCGTTTGATGACTTTGGCCTTGGAAACAGTAGTTGTTAGCTTTCCATGCTCAATTAGTGATTTGAGCTGAACTCTAAACAAGGACTTTCTTGAGTTTGAGTCACGATTGAGCTTTGGAAGTTTTGATTGATGACGTCGTCCCATATTTATTCAATGATAATGCCCTTCTCGCCTGCTTTTTCGATGACTTGCATGGCAGATTTTTCGCCAAGATTTTTGACTTTTTTAAGGTCAGCGAGATTGAGAGCTTTAAGGTCTGATAATTTGTTGATATCGGCTTTTTTAAGAGCGTTTAGAACACGTGTGGGTAGATCAAGATCGTCGACAAAACCGGCTGTTTCAATAACTTTCTTGGATTTGACTTCTTGAATGTATGCCTCGGCGGAGTTGATGTAGTCAAAAAAGCTAGTGGTAATACGGGCAGCACTCTTGACAGCTTCCTCTGGAGTGATTGTGCCATTGGTAGTAAGAGCAACGCGTACTTTGTCGTAGTTACTAGAACGTCCAACACGAGCAGCTTCGATGGTGTAATTGGCTTTGATAACTGGTGAGTAGGAAGAGTCTAGAGGAATAACGCCAATTTCGTCTGTAGCATTTTCTTCGGCTGAGACATAACCCATACCTTTGGCAACAGTTATTGTGGCTCCAAGCTTGGCTTTGGCTGAAGTTAAGTGACAAAGCACAACTTCTGGGTTAGCAAGGGTAACGTTGGCAGGAAGATCTAGGTCTGACGCCTTGACGACGGTGACACCAGAAGCTTTGAGTTTGATCTCAACTGGTTCGTCGGAATCAACGGAGAAGTTTAGGGTTTTGAGATTAAGAATAAGCTCTAAAACATCTTCTTTCATACCAGCTAGGGTAGAAAATTGATGAGATACACCGTCGATTTTGACACGAGTAGCGGCACCTCCTTCTAGAGAGGTTAATAAAACACGACGAAGAGCGTTACCGAGAGTGTGTCCAAAATTTTGTGGAAGCGGTTCGATGATAACTTCGGCGGAATTAACAGCAATGTCCTTGACTGAAACTTTGAAATTTGGTTCTAACATTTTCTTTTGTTTTTTAATTGCTAAATATAATTATCTTGAGTAGTACTCGATGATAAGATTCTCTTTGGTGTCACTACCGATTTCTTCACGAGTAGGAAGACGATCAATTTTACCTTCGGCACCTTTTCTGGATAACCATTTGGCTGGAGTAGATTTCTCGGTGAGATTGGGAGCGACAAAAACAAACTTGGTAGATTTCTCGGTGAGAGTTACTGTTTGACCTGGTTTGGTGAGGAAGGAAGCAATATCAACCTTTTTACCATCGACTTTGACGTTTCCATGAGTAACTAGCTGACGAGCTAAGGATCTACTGGTGACAAAACCAAGACGGAAAACAATGTTGTCTAAACGAGATTCAAGAAGTTGCATGAGGACTTCACCTGTGTTTTGAGGAGACTTGATAGCTATTTCGTAGTATTTATGGAACTGATTTTCTAGAACGCCATATGAGCGCTTGGCCTTTTGTTTCTCACGAAGCTGAATGCCATAACCAGAAAGACGACCATGGGATCTTTTTTTACCATGTTGACCAGGTATCTGAGCACCTTTTTTCTCAATCGGACATTTTGGAGAGAAACAACGTTCTCCTTTGAGATAAAGTTTGACGCCTTCACGACGACAGAGTCTGCATTTGGGGTCGATGTATTTAGCCATATTTTATTTCTTTATATATTTATTAGACTCTTCTAGTTTTTTTGGGGCGACAGCCATTGTGAGGAATGGAGGTGGTGTCGGCCAGTAAATTAATTTCAACACTGGCTGTTTTTAAAACACGAAGAGCAGCATCTTTGCCTGGACCAGGTCCTTTAAGAAAAACGTCGACGGAAGTGAGACCTAAAGACTTGGCTTTTCGAGTACCTTCTTCAATGATGGTAGTAGCGGCAAAAGGAGTTGAACGTTTGGCTCCTTTGAAACCACAAGTTCCAGCTGAGCTCCAGCAAATGACATCACCGTTCATATTGGTGAAAGAAACATAAGTAGTATTAAATGTGGACTTGACGTACATCTTTCCCTGACCACTTTTAAAATGAACAGCGGAAGCTTTCTTAACTTTTTTGGTTACGACTTTGGTTTTGGTTACTTTTTCTGGCATGGTTATTTAAGTTATTTCTTGGCGGCTGATTCTACTTTGGAAGCGGCTTCTTTGGAGATAGCACCGATAGTTTTTCTCTTACCCTTACGGGTACGAGCATTGGTACGAGTTCTTTGGCCGTGAACTGGAAGCCCCATAGCGTGGCGAAGGCCACGATATGCTTGAATTCTTTTGAGAGTTTCGATGTTGTTGCGAACTGCTTTTCTAAGTTCACCTTCTGTAGGGAGAGTTTCAATAGCGGCTTGAATATTTTTGAACTCTTCTGAGGTTAAGTTTTTGGTACGAATATTTGGCTCTACTTTAGCGACTTTGAGAATGTCTTTGGCGACCTTGTCACCGATTCCATAGATATATGTTAAAGCTATATCAATTCTTTTTTCGTTGGGAATGTCGATACCGGCTATTCTAGGCATATTTTGATTTTAATTATCCTTGACGCTGTTTATGGCGTGGGTTGGTACAAATAATGAACACCTTCCCATGGCGTTTAATAATTTTGCAGTTTTTGCATCTGGGTCTGACTGACGATTGAACGCGCATGCGTGTTTAAGGTTTAAGTTATTAATAAGTTTAAGTATTATAAAGCAAACGGGACAGAAAAAGGATCAACCTTGCCGGTATGTGATTCTGCCTTTGTCGGTGTCGTATGGGCTCATTTCGAGCTTAACTTTGTCACCGGGCATCACTCGAATGCGATAGAGTCGCATTTTTCCTGCAAGATGAGCCAAGATTTCTCTGCCGTCTTCGAGAGTCACCCGAAATTGTGTATTGGGTAAAGCCTCGGAAACGACTCCGTTTACCTCAGTCATCTGGTTTTTAGCCATATTTAGTTGTACGAGCGTTATTGTACCAAATACAGGCATATTTTGCTAGTGCCTGATTACGATACCACTCAATAGGTTTGATTGTACTATAAAAAGCATAATCGTGAAGCGATCACAAAACTATTGAATCATACCCTATAGCTTGACATTTTATAGCATTTAAGTTATATTTATAACTGGTTAAGAACATTCAAATGTCATCTAAAAAAAGGAGAAAGAAGTGAGACTTTCTAATGTATTCTTTGGATTTAGTGCCGGATGGCTCTTTATTAACATCGTCATTGCCCCTCCACTCACAGAAACTGATGGTTGGGTCGCCCTTATCTGCATGGTAATCGGGGGGGTTGTTCTTATATTTGGTGAACATTGATCCTCTCTTGTTCGGACAAAATCTCCTCGCAAGAGGGGATTTTTTATGCCTAGTTTATGGCAGTGAGAATGATGGGGCCTGAGGCTGTGATATAGACGGTTTCCTCGAAATAACCGGTGATGGAGCGATCTTGGGTGGAGAGTGTCCAGCCGTCTGGATCCTCGACCAGGCGCCAGTCGCCCATGGCATACATAGCCTCGATAGCAATGGTTTGATCTTGAGAAAGCACGTCTTTTTTGTTCTGTTTGTCGGCAAAGCAGGGTATGTATGGGTCCATGTGGAGTTTGCGGCCAATTCCATGGCCTGTGAGGTCTCGTATGACACTAAAACCGTCTCCTTCGATGACTTGTTGCATAGCGTAGCTGATATCGAAAATGGTGTTACCTGGGAGAGCCATGGAGATAGCAGATTTTAGGGATTTTTGGCCAATTTCTAGGAAATGAGTGATTTTGGGGTCAATGGGTGGAATCTGAACTGTAATAGCGGTGTCTAGATGATAGCCATTGTGGAAAAGCCCCATATCGATCTTAACAACATCCCCTGGTTCAAATGGAATGGAGTTAGGAATACCATGTACCATACCTTCGTTTTTGTTGATACAAGTGGCATGACGATATCCAGGCTCCATCTTGAAAGAGGCTTTATCACCTCCCTCTTTGATCAGCTTGTCGGCTAAGGCTTCGATTTCGAGTGGAGTAACACCGGCCATGATTTCATCGACTAATCGACCTTTGATCCAGCCTAGGCGAGCACCGCCTTCGGTCATGGCTTGAAGTTTGGTCATAGTGATGGTGTAAGTTT
>DATIKJ010000027.1:0-23508 GCA_035477615.1 Spirochaetia bacterium
TTTCTAAAAGTAGTGTCGGCAGGAATCTCAAAAGAAAGCGATAGTCCTGCTTCATTAAATGTTTGCTTGTTGCTTATCTTCTCTCCACAACCAGTAGTAGGCTTGGGTGCTGTCGGCTGTCCGTGTTGTTCCCATACGCCATTTGTGCAAACCCAAGTGTCCTCATTACCACCCAACAAGAAACGAGCAACCAGTAGTCCCGCCAAACCAATAGCAACAACAGCTATAAAAGATATAAAGTACTTCTTCATATATCTCGATTATAAACTCACTTTGTTCGTAGGGTTTCCTCTGCTCAAGTCCTCGATATTCCTTACCCACACCTCCCTATTCCTGTTAAGTGCCTCCCTTGTATATCCCCCAAAAGGTTTAAACGCTAAAGCAGTTTCGATTCCTTCAAGCGGTGATTTGTGGGTCGATTCCGTTTCATAAGCATACTGATCTATCTTTCCAGATTTCAACGCCTCAGCCATATATTTTTCACTAACGAGTCTCTTGTCTGCCATGTTAATCACAATCGCTCCATTCTTAATTCGAGCTATTTTTTCTTTGGAAAGAAAGCCTGCTGTTTCCTCGTTGTAAGCCAAATGCAGAAGGACTACATCAGAGCTATGTAAAACATCATCAACATTTTCTCTCCGTACATTCTCAATTCTTTTTGGTGTCCTGTTATAGGAAGAAACAGTCATTCCCAATCCTTTGCACAACTCTGCCACTCTTTCTCCTACATGGCCAAGACCAACAATACCTACGGACATACTTCTTGGCTCTCTCCCAAGCTCCAATCTATATTTTCTTTTTTGAGTTCTTCTGTCTGCTAGGAATATTCTTTTGGCACATCCCAGTAAAAGTGCCACAGTCTGGGTGGCAATAGCTTCTACATAGTAGTTAGGTGCATTGGACACCACGATATTTCTTTCCCGCAGGTAATCTTTATTAAGATAGTCTGTCCTCCAGGTATTCAGAGCCAATCCTTTTAGATTTGGTATTCCCTCTAGTAGTTCTTGCAGTCGTGATGAGGCTTTTTCAATTCCACCTACTCGATCAGGGTCAAAAGCTAAAATATCTGCCTTCTTAGCAAGTTGTATCAGTTCCTCAACAGAATACTCCCTCAAGCTATCTATATACTCCACTTCTCCTGCATACCCTAGACGATACTGTAAATCTCCGTTAAATTCTGACTTAGGTTGTAGTACAACGATTTTGTTCATATGTTTATTCCACATTAATAATTAGGACCGCAATAATTTTCTGAATTTTCCTAATTTTCTTAACCTGAAACAAACCCACTCTTACATCACCATCTATATTCATTTTACCTGATACGGAGGCATAAATCAAAAAAACTGCCCCCGTTTCACATAGTAGTGACAGGGTTAGCCCCCAGTGCCAATCATGCTTAACAATTCGATAATTTATTTATTATTAAGAAAGGTCAAGCATATGACAAACACAAAAATGACGGAGGCTCAAAGACGTTACCAAAATAGTGAGAAGGGAAAACTCTCAAGACAAAAATATCAAGCAAGTTCAAAAGCGAAGGAAACAAGGCGGAGATACCAATTAAAACGCAAGGCACGACTGGCGGAAGCAAAACAAACATTCGAAGCTCCCAAGGTGCAAGTTACTCAAGAGGAAGTTAAAATTAAAGTGGAATCCACTTCCAAAGCTAAGTCGTGAGCTAGTCTGATTGGAAATGTTCGAAGTAGGTTAGATAATACTAGCCTACTTTTTTTTAGAATCAATTTCCTCCCTCAACAAGTAAGTTAGTGAGTTCATGGCTATTTCAGGTTCAATTTTATTTCTATACTCCGCCAATATGTTCATGTGGCAATTTCTAATTTTCTTACCTGATTTACAATAGCATGGCCAATGTCCCCTTGTTATTGGCTCACACAAATACTCCACAAATGTCTTTATAATCTCAGTATCGTCTGTTTGTAGTATCTCTGTGTATAACTCCACTATTCCCTTTACTCCGTGAGATCGTTCACCTTGGGGAAATACACCTTTTTGCTCAAAAAACGACTGGCCTAAAAGATAGAGACTTATTGGTCCATTTATAAAATCGACAATCGAAGTGCCTTCTTTATAATATTTCCATTTTTCTTCGAGTAAAAACAAACAAAGTCCGCCCTTATCATATACATGCCTATCAGGAATTTTTGGGATTCTGTTATTTATTTCTCTTACTACAGGTATGCCCTTTGGGTAGGACTTAGGGAGTTCGATCTCGATAGTATATTGGTCGATCTCGTGATGAGTATTATCATATAACTGTAAATTCCCTCTTATTAAGACCACATCATTCACAGTAAAAGTAATCATCATCGGAAAGTTTCTTGACACATCATCCTTAATCTGTTGAAAAAGTGTGGGGTTGTCTAGATACCACGATTTACTACTCATATGAGCTCGACCATGGCTTTGGTGGATCTGAGTAACCAGCAAAAACAGTTTTTATGGCCTCCGTTTTTTCTTCACCTGATATTGGCTCAGTAGAACCAAAAATGCTATCTAGATTATTATTATCGACAAGGGTCATCACATTCGAAGCGGACATGCTTAGAAATTGCCTAACATCTTGATTCAGTATTTGAGAAAGATCATTACCTTCGGGGTTGGCTGGATCTTCAATACTAAAATCCTCGTGGTCACGCAAAAATTCCCAAAATGAAATCAGTCCTTTACTTAGAGGGTCATCTTTATATTTTTTTGCATACTTAACGACCAATAGTTCAAGGATAAAGGTTTTTAGATTAAGACCCATCCTAATGTTCCACAGCTTCACCAGTTTTACAACATCTGTTAGTCCGCTATCTCTAATGTTTTTTATATGAACATCGAGATTTGTTTTCATCCGTTCTTTTTCGCCCTCTGCTTGAAAGATGTAAGAGTATGTTTTTGTATCATCAACATACCTACCAGGTACTACATCTATGTGTAAGTCCTTCTTTGTATCCTTACTTATTAGTCTTATGGCAGATTTTTTTGGCTCGACAATATAGTTATCAGCAAAACAGTTTTTGATATTCTCGTATATTTCTTTCAAACTTGTCCCTGCACTGTTGTCGTTGTGATTGAAATAACAAACCATGTCCAAATCGTAAGAATCAATAATCATGGTGTTCTTGGCCTTTGACCCCCCATATCTGATTGTTGGCGAACTATCTTCAAAGTTTCCCAAAATTATTGCTTCCACTTCTTCTTTTGTAGATTGTATCTCCTTCATTTCTTCACCATCATTATCAACTTTGTGAAGTTTGAGTATCTTCTGAAAATATTCTTCTTGTTCCATATTAATTTACGCTCAGGATTTCCACAAAGACTCCCTTGCTTTTATTGAAATCATAAATTATTAATTCAGGATCAGTTTTTTTAATCAAATCCCTGCCACACATAACGGCTACTGGAGTAGGGATTGCTGGAAACAAGTGAACCTCATGCACCCCATGATGTTGTTCCCTGATCTTAGAGAGAAACTCCCGATAACTCTTTTTGAACTCCAGTAGATCTTCCCTTTTTCTCATAAACAACTTACTCGGAGTCATGTTATCTAAGGTGATCTCATATACCCACCCCCCTCTTATGTCTTCTGGTAAATCTTCGACTTTAATTGGACCACTCAAAGACAAAATAAGAGCTATTGATGAGCCTTCTTCACCTTTTGACAACAAATTGGTTTTGTATCTAACAGTCCCCCCATCAGTTTTCCATGTCCAGTTTTCAATATCTTTTTGCAAATGATACAAATCCGTTTCAACAGCGTTACTTAATTGGTTGCCAAGAAATATAAGAAGTGGAATTGGCCCAATGGCAAATACAGAAATATGGTCTGGTTGCTGTTTGCCAATTCTTGCACGGAAAATCTCCCCAATATTTTGAGTGATTATCTGCTTTCCTGTTTCCCAGTAACTGGCATCGTCCCCATCTGGTAATGAAGTCAAGTCTATTTCCACACCCGTTGAGTCAGCCATATACCTAGGAAGTATTGCGTTTTTTATCTGAGAATTAGAAATCGAAACAGCTTCTCCTGCTATTTTTCCCTTTAAACGCAAAACAAGTGTCTTATTTCCTTCTTTAATGCCTGTCAACTCCAAAATTCTTTTTTCGTGATCTTTCTTGTATGTCTGCAGCAGTTCTACTGGAAAATTCTTTTCAAGTGCTTTATCGTCAACTACCTTGTGGTGTACCAGACAAGTCAACATCAGGTTTTCAATTTTACTTCTATCTTCTGGCGAAAGTTCAGATTCTCCTCTTGGCCCCTTCGGTTCTGCAGCAACAATATGGGCAACATTAGCTAAGTTTGCTTCCTCAAGAGTTAGTGCGTCAGTCAATAAATATTCGTTGCAGCCATTGAACTCACACCTACCCCCAGCCTTAACCCAAAGGCGAAGAACTGTAATCCCATCTGGTTTTATTCTGCTTGCCATTTTATTCTCTTAATTTTCATTATCTTAATTCCACCTAACTGCTAAGAATCTTGTTTTACCCTTGACTTTCGTAACAGTTTCGGTATTATTAATATATACCTTATGTCAAAAAAATTCAATAGAGCCTTAACGCCAAAACAGAAAAATATTCTTGACTTTATTTCCACATTTTCAGTCAACAAAGGATACTCTCCCTCATTGGAGGAAGTGGGTAACAACTTTGGGTTAGTAATATCCACAGTACATCAACACATAAAGGCCTTGAAAACAAAGGGTTATTTAAACAAAGAAAACAATCAGCCTCGTGGAGTATCCTTATTTAAACAGTCGCCAGATTCAGTTGAAGTTCCCCTTCTTGGAATAATTGCCGCAGGAACTCCAATTGAACCAATCGAAAATCCTGAACCAATAATGGTTCCACAAAGTTTTGTTTCAAAAAAAGGAGATTATTATGCTTTAAAAGTAAAAGGAGATAGTATGATTGAAGATGGAATTTTGAATAATGACATTGTGGTTATCAAGAGTCAGCCAATGGCTAACAATGGCGACACTGTTGTTGCTGTCACAGAAAGTGGTGCAACTTTAAAAATATTAAGAGAGAAAAACAGTCAAATTTACCTCGAGCCTAGAAACAAAAACTTAGATAATATATATCCTAAGTCATTGGAAATAAGAGGCGTCTTTGTAGGTTTAATTAGAAATACAAATCATCATGAATTCAAAAAATAAAGCTCATTGGATAAAGATAGAAAGATTAAAAAGATCAATTAGTCAAGCAAAATTAGCAAAATTGCTAAAGATTAAACAGGTAGATCTCTCAGAATGGGAAACTGGAAAAGTAGAAATTGATCCTGCCAACAGCGATAAAATCAATAGACTCTTAAGCCAATACGATAAGCTTAAAGAACCAGAAAGAAATAGTTTAATTGACAGAAGGTCGTACAAACAAGAAAGATATGATGTTCCCACAGAATTAAAAAAAACAAAAAAAACTGATCAAAACAAGAGTAACTACAAGACAAATGAGGCTCTTCTTATTAGCTTTGCAAAAAAATTCTCAAATAGTTCCAAGCCAAAAGGAATAGCCTTGTTTGCAGGTTGCGGAGGGCTATCACTTGGATTTCATAGAGCTGGTTTTGATATTTTAGGTTTTGTCGAACTAGAAAAAGAATATCGTGAAACATATGGAGAAAATTTTAAAAATACTGAATGCTTAGGTAGCGATATTAGAAATGTTTCTAATGAGGATGTTCAGAAATGGAAAAAACACTTCGGAGAAATAGATGTTCTTTTTGGTGGACCACCATGCCAAGGTTTTAGCTTGGCGGGCAAACGTGATAGGTTCGATCCAAGAAATCAATTATATTTAGAGTTTGTTAGAGTCGCATCAAAACTAAATCCTCGAATGATCGTATTGGAAAACGTAAGACTTTTAACTTCCATGAAAACCATTAACGATGGTTATGTTGCTGACGACATAGTTCAAAGATTTAACGACATTGGATATGAAGTTAAATACAAAGTTTTAAATGCACAAGACTACGGAGTGCCACAATCTAGATCCAGAGTTATCTTTATTGGTGTTCGAAAAGATCTAAATAAAAACGAGATAACATTCCCTGATCAAACTCATGGTGTTAACCACAACTCTCTATTTCCACTTAAACCACTAATAACATTTAGAGATGCAACTAGTGATTTAGAAAGTCTCGAATCAGGAGAAAAATCAGACAAAGATCCTCTTCATTTCGCAATATCTCACCCTCAACATGTTATAGAAATGTTAAAAATGACTCCTGAGGGGAAAAGTGCTCACGAAAATTCCGATCCAGCACATAGGCCAAAATCGGGATACAACACAACATATAAACGTATTAAATGGGACGAGCCAAGTTCAACTATAGGTACGACATTTTCTATGATCTCAGGGTCACGGAATGTTCATCCCACCAACACCAGATCATTAACGATAAGAGAAGCAACCAGATGCCAAACCTTTCCTGACGAATTTAAATTTTTAGGTAACTGGGGTACCATCAGAACAATGATAGGTAATGCCGTTCCCCCACTACTGGGAGAGGCAATTGCCAATCACATTAAGAAAAAATATCTAGACGATAAATCTAATTAGAAATTTTATAAAAATATCCAGACTCCAGATTAAATTGGAGTTGGGTAGGGTGCTGTTTTTGACCGCCTCTTTGAAACTGAACTATGCCAAAACGTGGAGCGAAGTGTTCATTTGGATCTCCTTTGTAACTACCCTTTCGCACAAAATAAGACTTCACCCAGAAGCCTTTATATTTTGCAGATAAGTTAATTAGTTCATCTATTTGATAAAGCGCAACTTCGCATTGTTCAATATCTGTAAAACTCTTTGTTTGGTGTAATAAAAAATCAGGAGGAAAAGGATCTCCTAAATATGCTTTTTTCAACAATACCTCTGTAATTCTATTTTGGTTCTCTCCAAACACTTTCTCAAATTCTTTTTTATCTTTTTCGGGAAGCTCTTCATAAAACCACCTATTTGGATCAGATTTTCTATTTGCTATATCCTTTACCATGTCGAGAGGTCTAAATCCCATATCTCCACAAAACATTTTTAATGCTTTTTCTGCTGATTGCGTTACAACAATATTGTTTGTTCTAAGGAGTTCACAAAATGCTGAAGCTGTCGTAAAAAACAATTGATCATTCGTTGGAGTTTTATTATTGCAAGTCTTTACAGAAACTCCGACCCTTAAAGTTCCTGCTGAGTGAACGATGTCTATTAACACATCACTTTTAGATTTTTTTACAACAACATCTTTACTTACTAAGAAGTCCCCTGATTTTCCAGTTGCTAATCCACCCAACCAATATCCCTTAATCTTTTTTATTCCAAAAATTTTTTTAAACTCGCAGATGTAAGATACTAGTGATAATGCAGGATTACTCGTAAATAAATGTTTATTAGAAATTGCAAAAGAACCATTGTTAATTAGAGATGGGTTGACATCGGTAATCATTTCTGCAAGAGTTTTCTCAAACAAATGTCCCCGATCTCTCCCTTCCGTTCCTGCCACAATCTGTTGTTTATGCTGTAAGTCAATCGGTTGTAGTGCCATATTTAGTAGTGCCATTGTACCAAAAACACAACAGGTAAAGTAGCAAACATCTTAACTTATTCTTAACGATGGAACAAATCCTCTACCCTAAGTCCAAACTTCCTTGAAATTTTCATCAACAGCTTCAACGAAGGACTTCCTTTCCCTGCCTCAAGATAGCCTATGTAAACTGTAGAGATTTTCAATTGTTCTGCTAATTTCTCCTGTGTAAGTCCACTCGTCTTTCTCAAACTTCTTAATTTTTTGCCAAGAGCTAGAAGTGTCTGTTGTTTTGTCTTTGGCATACCTCCTGATTGTGTAACAGACAAACTAGAATGTTGATAAACTAGAATTATAGATTTAGCCTCAACTTATCCTTGCATTTTGAAACCAAAAAGAATACTATTTATTTAGCGTAATTGTATGAAAAATCTATTTTTTGTCGCAATTGGATTATTTGTCGTAATAAACTTCTTTAGCTCGATTAATCACAAGTCTTCGAAGAACACTCCAATCCCCACCCCTACCATTACCACCATATCAGCGAGTGAAGTAACAGATAGTGAACGAGAAACCTTCTATAAATACCTTGAATTTTACAGAAGCCTCCCCACCAAACAAATCGAAGATAAAAGCAATCACAACACCGCCATTTCACTAATTGCTAAGGAAAATCAAATCTCAGACGAAAAAGCTGAACAGATATTCCAAAAAGTTTCCAACTCCGAACCAACGACCAGAGAGCTTGAGATTTACAATGCTTACGATCAAAAACTAAACTTAGCCATCGACAAAGCAAAAACTCCCGAATCAATTGACGAAGATGCCATAAACAAAGAAATTGCCAAACAGTTTAATATCTCAGTAGATAGACTTAAATCAATTTACACCCACGTACTAGCTACTTCTTATAAATAAACCCAGGAAGACAGGCATAACAACCCAATAGGTTCTTCTCTTTAGTCTTCTTAGCCGCTTTTTCTGCCATTATCAAATCTTTAAACGGGCCGAGCCATTTACCATTTTTATTTGATTTTCTTGAATGAATCCCCTTACCATTTTTACAGTACCCACATTCCGATATATGGATAACCGCTTTCTTGTGAAGCCAATTCTCATAAACAAAGAATTTCATAATCTTCTGTCATCATTATATCCACTAAATAGATCAAATCTGTACAATGATCGTAGATAATGAAAAAGAACGACAAAGCATATTTACTAGACTTCAAAGTTGATATAAAGACGGATAACAATATATATTTTCAAGAACTAGCCCTCCTGTTCGACAAACCAGCATTTCTCGATTTACTGCACGACCTTAGACTGACATATCTCGTTCCAAATTTATTTTCTCTTGATAACTTTGATGAAGCACTAGACACACATCTACACGATACTCAGTACCAGAAAACCATAAAACCTAATCTCTCAAAGTATTCCAAGTTAATTGAACTAGAAGAACAGTTCCCAGAACTGTATGAATTTGCCAATGGTAAGAACGATATGCCTGAAATACTAGACGCAGAATGTAATTTAGTTTGTTTTGAATTTAATCGACCCACATATTTTGTAGAAGCAATCGAACAAGCAATATTCTGCGGAGCAGTTAATGATAAACATTTCAAACCCACAGAAGCCAAAGTTGTTAATTTTGGAGAAATGGGGGCATGGGAAACTTTTGAAAGAGTCGCCATATTCGTCTCCCCTACTTCTACCTATGACGAGGTGAAAGAGGAATTTAGGAATGCTAAATCATTGATGAAGTCCGACAAGCGACTGTCGTATTATCGACCAAGAGTTGATGCTACCCCTAATATCAGAAAATATCGTAATTGGTATTGGGAAAGGTTAAGTGGGAAAACTTACCAACAAATTGCGGATGATTACCCAAATGATATTGTGACTACTGACCTTGATGTACTCAAGGCTGTAAAGACATACTCTAAACTTCTCACTCGTTAACCTGCATTTTAGAGGCTTCCAAATAGGTATAAAACTATATCTAACTTCTAGAGAGAATGATCTCATGAAGTTAAATGGTTATCGAGCAACTCACAGAAACAGGTGGTTTCTTCTACAAAATAGAATATTGACCTCTCAGGAATTCTTATTGTTCGAATACTATCTCGATTCAATGGACTTCGATTACAAACACGAAAACTATGGTCTGTTCACCGCATATCCTGAAGTTGTAGCTGAGTATTTTAACAAAGGCATTGAAACTATAAACGACTGGAGTAAAGGACTTCTCAACAAAAGTTTTATCGAAATAGTGGACAAAAAAAGAGAAGTCTATCGCCTCAAGTCTCCCGAAAGATACGGCACTTCATTTGGAGGAAAAGCTTCTGATTTTGCCAAAAAAGAAAAAACTGCCAAAACTCTCGACAATATTCTTCAAAATATCTGTTTCAATCCTGAAAAAGCGAAAATAATTCCTAAAAAAGTTAATGGTTTAGCCTCAAACTTACTCCCTAAAGCTTTAGGTTCATTTAAGGGTGAGTTAAGTTCCTCTCCTATTACTTCTAATAAGACTGTTCTAATAGTTAATGAGATAAGAAGTGATGCCGAATATCAAAGGATTTATGACGAAGGAAATTGGGGTAATTTCACTCCTGATGATATGAAGTGGGTTGACGAACACTCATCTTTGGAAATTCCAATCAGAGATACTTTACACGAAAAACATATTGTTGACCTCTATTTCAAAGGTGATTGGAGTGAATACGAAAAACACCTAATTATTGTCCCAAAAAAATAAAAATAGATGTTGATTTTTGACTCAAAACCTATGACCACAAAATTATCAAATCCTGCTATTTCAAGAGTCAATAGCCTCACTGTTCAAGAGTCATATTTAAAAGTTAATAAGAACTCTAGTCATGATTTAACCGCCCATACGATTAAAGAGAATCATAAACAGGGTTATGTAGAAGCTAGGGGCATCTTACCAGATTTAGCCAACTATAATTGCCCGTTGCTTTTACCCAAAGATACGCTACCCCATATCGAACAAGAAGAAGTTAATCGCCTAGCCAAAGTTTGGTGCGAACTGATACTAGGAAAAGTATTAGAAGATCGCAGAAACAAAACCATACGGAGTGCCATTAGTGCTTAACCGCTTGAGAATATAGATAGAGGAACTTTCCTCATTAATTAGTAAAACACATGATAGTAAGACAAGATAATAGTGAACATGGAGATAAACCAAAATGTATCCTCTACGCAAGAGTAAGTACGATGGACCAGGTAGATAACCTCAGTATCGAAACCCAACAAACAAAAGCTCTAGAGAAAATTCATGAGCTAGGCGGTTACTTAGCTGAAGATGCCTACATTGATTCTGGGATTTCTGGGACCACATTAGAAAGGCCTAGTTTCCAAGCGTTATTGGCAAGATGTTCCAAAAAAGATATTAAATACCTTGTTGTTCAAGACATCTCTCGTCTCTCTCGTGATACTTTTGAATACTGCTTTATTATTAGAGAACTCGAAAAGTGTGGAGTCAAAATTGTTCCCCTTACTGGAATCATTAATGGTGATCCTGTTAGTAGAACTATGAACGAGATGATGGCTGTGATGAATGCATTCTTCCCTCGTATGACAAGTTACAAAGTTAAACAAAATGCCTCTGAAAAATTCAAGGCAGGATATTATCCTTCGTGGTCTCCATTGGGTTTTTTAAACATTATCAATCCAAACCCAGAAGGTTCTTACGACAAAAAGATTGTTATTCCTGATCCTGCCATCGCCTCTTTTGTAACCCAAGCATTCAAGATGTATGCCACTAGAAACTATGCCATTTATGACATTCGTCAGTATCTTAGTAAAAATGGAGTGAAAGGTAGAAAAGGTCAAGCACTTCAATATTCCATCGTTGGAAACATGCTCAAGAATCCTTTTTACTGGGGCTGGATGAGACACGGAGGACAAGAGGGTATGGGGAAACATACCCCACTAATTGATAAAGAAACATTTGATCTTGTCCAAAAGATTCTCGCTGAAAAATCAGACTATGGTTTACGCAAGAGAAAACATAATTTTCTTCTTCGTGGTGTTGTCTTCTGTAAAGATTGTGGCAGACGATATGTAGCTGAGTATCATTACCACAACAAGTACAAAACAGGCGGAGGAAGAATAGGTGTATATCATTGCTCTCAAACAGGTAAGCGTGGTCTATGTCCTTCAAAGTCAGTCATGCTTAATGATATTGAGGAACAAGTAAGCCTCGAAGTTTCCAAACTAGAATTTAGTTCCGAATTTGTGGAAGCAGTCCACACCAACATTAATCGTATCTATGATGAATTTACTGACCGCATTCAACACGCCAAAAAAGCAATCTACAACAGACGAGATGCAGTAGATCAAAAAAGAACAAAGATTGAAAAAGATTATTTTGAAAACAAGCTATCTGCCGAACAACTAAATAAGTTTAACCTTCAACTTGATGCCGAAGCCTTAGCCATTCAAAAAGAACTTGCTGAACAAGACAAAATCCACACCATTGATACTTCCGTTATTAACGAAGTTCTCAAGCTAACTAGAGACATCGTAGAGACCTACAAAGACTCAGACATAGATCACAAAAGAGCATATCTTCATTTCTTCTTCCAAAAGATATGGGTACAAAACAAAAAGATTATGGAGGTTGAATACACTCCAGCACTCCAAGTTTTAAATGAGGCTAAACTTGGTATATTAAGTGCGAACTTGCTCCCCCGGCAGGGCTCGAACCTGCGACATCCTCCTTAACAGGGAGGCGCTCATACCAACTGAGCTACAGGGGAATATCAACGAACATGGACATTTTATCAAATGAGGCTAGCTTAGTAAAGGCAAACCACTAAAACGGGCACCTTTCGGTGCCCTGTAAACTATACTGATTTCAACTTATTTTTCAAAAGCTCTTCCAACAATGGCTCTTCCTCGACAAGTCTAACAAGCCCTTCTTTCAAAACTTTTCTTCCCAACTCATCAGGAATATTTTTTGCCAAAAAGGCTGTTGCTGTCAAAATCAAAACGATCTTGTAAAGCAAAAGATCGCTGATTACCAACTGCCGACCTAACTTTTCATAAATAAAATCGGCAATTTTTTGCCATTTATCCGAAACAAGCTCTTCTTTGGACTCAAAATCTTCAATTCTAATGCTTTCATCGCCATCTGCAATTAGATGTGAAACGTAGAAAAAACGATCCCCAATGCGGATACATAGAGTATTCCCTGCATTCAGATCCAAGAGTCTTCTTAACTCTCTCAATGTACACCTCCTAAAAGAATAGATTCACCCTATATTATACACCATACTACCTCAATTTCCCCAAAACTACGTTTAGCAAGGCCAAAACTACTGCAGCCAACAAAGCTGTACCGAAGTTTTTTACCCCAAAACCAGGCACAATCTGCCCCATCAGCATTATGAGACCAGCATTTATCACAAAAGTAAACAAGCCCAAAGTCATAAAGTTTACCGGCAAAGTCAAAAGAATCAAAATTGGCTTCAAAATTACTGACAACACTCCCCAAACCACCGCCACTATTCCCAAGGTCTCCCAACTCCCTATTACCAATCCTGGCACTATTCTAGCCGTAATATAGAATCCGAGAGCATTGATTACAAGTTGCATTATCATACCTCTATCTTCATTCAAATTAATGCTCCTGTCAAATTGCAACTTGTCTAATTAATACTTCTTTGCCATAATTGCGCCATGACAATTGAAGTTGAAACTGGTCCCATGTTCTCTGGAAAAACTACTGAACTAATACGTCTTGTCAAACGTCTCGAGTGGGGACACAAAGAACAAAACACTGACTTTCTAGTCTTCAACCACTATAACGATAAACGTTATGGTGAAAATGTTCTAGGTACTCATGATGGACCAAAAGTCCCGGCTATCGCTCTCAAAAACAGTCACGAAATAATGGAAATCCTTACCGAAAAAGTAGGAGAAGAATTTCACATCAAGCCAGAATTTCTCAATCTTACAGCTCTTTTTATTGATGAAGCTCAGTTTTTTGATGATGATCTTCCCAGAGTTATTGACTTCCTTGATCGTCTCTATCTTCGCACCAGAAATGATCAACTAAGTATTTATATCGCTGGACTAGACAAAGACTTCCGCGGTGAACCTTATGGATGTATGCCAAGAATCGAAGCTTATGCCCACAAAGTAAACAAATTCAAAGGTATTTGTAGCGTCTGCGGTGAAGACTCAGACTATACCCAAAGACTTGTAAATGGAGATGTCCCCAGTTTTGATGATCCTGTAGATGTTGTTGGTGCTCAAGAACTATACCAATCCCGTTGCCGTTCACATCATGAAATCAAAAATTCTCCTCAACCATAGTTAAAAAAACTTAATCCAGATAATCCTGCAATTTTCTGCGTCTGCTTGGATGTCGCAGTTTACGTAGAGCTTTGCTCTCAATCTGTCTGATGCGCTCACGAGTCACTCCAAAAACCTTACCTACTTCTTCCAAGGTTAATGGTTTACTGCCGTCCAAACCAAATCTCATTCGCAGCACCTTACTTTCACGCTCAGTCAAACTTCCCAATGCTTCTTCCAGATTCTCGTGCATCAACTGTTTAGACGTCGACTCGTAAGGAGTTGCTTGACGCTCGTCAGGAATAAAGTCCCCAAGCATCGAGTCTTCATCATCCCCAATCGGAGTCTCCAAAGAAGTCGTTTTTTGCGCAATCTTTAAAATCTCTCGTACTTTTTCCGGTGTTGTCTCCAGCTCTGCTGCCACTTCCTCATCTGTTGGTTCACGCCCCAAGTCCTGCATCAATTTTCTCTGAGTACGAATCAACTTGTTGATTGTCTCCACCATGTGTACCGGAATACGAATTGTTCTAGCTTGGTCTGCAATAGCACGAGTGATTGCCTGACGAATCCACCAAGTAGCATAAGTTGAAAACTTGAAACCCTTTGTCCAGTCATATTTTTCTACAGCCCGAATCAAGCCTTTGTTTCCTTCTTGAATGAGGTCCAAAAAGCTCATTCCTCTACCCATATATTTTTTAGCAATTGAAACTACAAGACGTAGATTACTCTTGGTCAACATATCTTTAGCCGCACGATCACCTCTCTCTACTTTTTGAGCCAATGAAATTTCCTGTTCACGCTTCAACAGTGGAATTCTTCCAATCTCCTTAAGATACATCCGAACAGGATCATTAACCTCAGAATCCTCCATCTTAGAAAGCGACTCTAACTCTTTCTCCAAATCACTAGTTGCCTCAATTATCTCAGCGTCCTGTCCAGACAACACACTCTCAAATACATCCACATCCTCCTTAAACAAAAGCTCATAAAGATAGTCCAAATCGTTGACTTCTGTCTCAGCTACAGGAAAATACACCAAAATATCATCTTGGGTTACAAAGCCTTGCTCCTCTCCTAATTCGAGGATTGCTTTGATTTTTGTTTGTATGGGGAGAGTACCTTTATTTTCAGCCATAATAGTCTCCATTAGCTTATCACAAAAGACCGCAAAATCAACCCAAAAACGCAATCACCTTACTCTCTTTCTTGTTTAACTCATTAAGCTTAGCAAATATCTCATCTTCTTTCTCCTCATTCTTCTCTTGCCTGGCTTTATTCATCTCTATCATTATCTCTTTTTTTCTGTTTCGAATAATCTCTCGAAGTAACTGTACCGCCGCTTCTTCAACTTCTTTTTGGCCTGGCACTTCTTCCGAATCCTCTGCCATATATGACTCTCCAGCTACCTCTCGCAGTTCTTCAGGAATATTTTTTACCAGCTCTTCCACCGTCAAGTTTTCTCTGTTCCCCAACAACCAAGAAATTAATTTTCCTTCTGCTCCAGCTACCGTCATCCCCACAAACCACGGCGCTACGATATCCACTGCTTCTTGTCTCAGTATTAATAATCCAATCAAACGTCGTGATAATTTAACAACCCTACTATCCTCGACTTCCGCTACTTTATTATCACTCTTCATTTCTTGTTTTCCAGAAATCTTTTTTTCTATCTCTCCCATCACTCCTTTTGTTGCCACTCCAATTTTCTCGGCGAGTCTCTTTGCCCACACCTCTCGAACCACTCCATTTTCAATTTTTGCCAAAAACGGTACCACTTCTTCAGTTATTTTTTTTACTCCATCAACCTTACTTACATCAAACTTTCTAAAAGCTCCTTCCATGACATACTCATAAACATCCACTGAATTTTCAATTAAATCTCGCCATTTATCTGGAGACTTTCGGGCAATTTCATCTGGATCTTTACCTCCTTCTAGCTGTACAACTTTTATACTCATACCTCTCTTTTCCGCCAGTTCTACCGATCTTTTTATAGCCACACTTCCTGCTTCATCTGCATCCATTGATAGATAAATTTTGTCTGCCAAACGAGCTATCATTTCTATCTGATCTTCTGTCAATGCCGTCCCTCCCACTGCCACTGTTTCACTTACTCCAACTGCAAACGAGCTAATACAATCCATCTGCCCTTCTACCAAAACAGCCCTTTTCTTCTCTCTAATTGCACTCTTTCCTTGGAAAAAACCATACAACATTCTGCTCTTGTGATACAACGCCGTCTCTGGTGAATTCATATATTTTGGCTCTCCTTCTTTGGCAAGTGCAGGTAATATTCTTCCCGTAAAACCCACCACTTTTCCGCCCGCGTCCTGCAAAGGAAACATCACCCTTCCTCTAAACTTGTCATACACCCCACCCTTTTCTTTTCGACTTACAAGACCCACCTTTTCCAACAACTCTTCAGAATATCCCTTTTTCTTAATTAAATAATTAACCAAACCATCCCAACTTTGCATCGCAAAACCCAAGTTAAAAGTCTCCATCAGTTTTTCATTAATTTTTCTCTCTTTTAAATACTCTCTTGCTGCCGCTCCCGCATTTCCTTCCATTAAAAGCCAGTGATAATATCGCGACGCCAAGCCCATCACTTCCAGCATCTTAGACCTCTCATCATTGTCATCCCTTCTTCTACTAACAAGTTTCACCCCCGCTTTTTCAGCCAGTCTTTCCAAAGCATCTCTAAACTCAATTCCTTCAATCTCCATTAAAAATTTAATTACGTCACCTCCCACCCCACAACCAAAACATTTATACAACCCCATCTCTTCATTCACCATAAATGAGGGTGTTTTTTCTGAATGAAATGGACAAAGTCCCTTATGATGTCTTCCTAATTTCTTCAAAGGAACATACGCACCAATTACTCCTACAATATCTGTTTTTCTCTTAATCTCCTCAACTTGATCTTCCATCTTTGGGTTTTGTTAGTCTCAACTCAAATAGATTGTACCCTATTTTGTCTCTCTTCTATACACCTTCCAAGAATAAACAACCGTTAATAATGTCACCAACAATATCGACCCAATCAAGATAAAGAAACCCCACCTACTTGGCAAAAAGACAGATCCTATCGTAACTAGCCCTGCAAATACAAAAAGCCTTCCTCCAAAAAAATGTGTTTTCTGCCAAACTTTCTCACTGGCCAACGACCACGGCGTCCTTATCCCCACCATAAAATTTTGTTTTGATCTCGGTAGTATCATCCCTATCGCTACATATAAAAGTCCAAGCGCTGGTATCACCATTCTCCCCATATCAAAAACTACTCCCAAGTTGTATACAAAACTTAAAATAAAAATATAGTTTAATACCCCAAAAATCCACATCATTAACCGATCATAATCTTTTCTAAATGCCGCTAAATTTTTCTTCTTCGGTTCCAGTACAGGCACTCCATAATAAACAAGCAGCAAAAAAAGATTTATCAACGGATAAATTGCCAATCCCCAAAACTTATCCATCCAGCCATTTGGTAAGCCATCAATACCCCAATGTGTCACCATTCTTGATGGCATGGCTCCATACAAGACCACTGCCAAAAACACGCTCATGCTTGTCAAAAATACAAGCAAAAACCCCTCTCTGCTGTTTCTCATTCTTTTATTGTACTTCTTTGAGTTAAAAGCTCAAATACCGCCCTCAATTTATCCTTGGTATGATATACTATAGGAAGAAAAGCACTCCTTTGAGTGTCGTCTCATCCTCAAAACTTGTTCATTAAAAAGGAAGGTGTCAGATGGCGAAAGTGCCTGTCGTCACAGACGAAATACTTGGTAAAAATGTAAAGAAATTTTATGAACTAATGCATCAAACAGTAGAAGGAAAAATCGACTCTCACAGAGTCTTTCACTTCTTAGATCTCCCTCTTCAGAAAAAATCTTTATCCTCGAGTAAAACATATATTCTTGAATCTCGATGGGTCTGGGATAATTCCCATCACGAATATGCAACAATTTGTCTTGAGGACTATGAATCAAAAATTTCATTCGAAGATATTCTGAATCCTCCTACTTCTGAAGAACAAAAAAAGTTTTTGTTAAGACAACTTAAGAATATTTTTGATGCCCAAGTACCCACTCACGGCTCTTATAAAATGTTAAGAGTCTATCGAGTTCTAAATGATTTTTCCTCACATGGAGTATTTGAAAACGACAATATTACAGATCTCCACTTTATATTAAAACCAATTTTTGATTTCGACGATAAAGGAAATCCTGTACCTGTTCAATAAAGTGAAAACCATCCTCCAGAAAAAACTCTGGAGGATTTTTTTACAAAAACTGCGGAGACGGTGGGATTCGAACCCACGAGGCTCTTTCGAGCTACGGTTTAGCGAACCGTTCAGATAAACCACTACTGGACGTCTCCAACAAATGTATTTTAACAGCTAAGCCAGCCTCAATGGTAAAATATATAAGTTTGGAGAGTTGGCCGAGCGGTTTATGGCGCAAGTCTTGAAAACTTGTGGGCGCAAGCCCTCAGAGGTTCGAATCCTCTACTCTCCGCAGTATTGTTGACGTTTGATTCGGGTTTTGTTAGTATTAATTATGAGAGATCGAGGATTGGTTGAATATGTTCAAACACTTTTTAGTTCAGGGTTGAAGAAATGCGATATCGCTAGAAAACTACACCAAGATACTAGTAATGTGAGCCGTTGGTGTAGAAAATCTACAGTGTTTGATTCTCTTGGCACACCAATTACCTACCAAGAAAGGACACGTCAGCTCTTATATACCCAAGACAAAATATATTTCGCCAATTTGGACGCCAATAACGCCAAGGTTTTATTAGCCACTTTATATTGGTGCGAAGGAGCCAAATATCCAGGAACAAACAGAATCGAATTCGTCAGTAGCGACGAAAACATGCAAAAGACTTTCATAACACTAATGCGCATAGCTTTCGCCAAAGAATTAGTGGAAAGTAAATTTAGAGTAATGCTTCAATTACATACCACTCACAATGTTGAAAAGTCTATTCAGTATTGGTCTAAGCTATTATCAATTCCGCCAAATCAATTCTCCAAACCTCATATAACAGTTAAAAGCGCATCTAGATACCGCCATATCTACAATGGAACCTGCAGTATACGATATCAAGATTATCGATTACTCCTTCGCACAATGGGAATATATGACCAAATAGCTAAAAGAGTGTGTTCAGCTTGATATAATCATTCGTACTGGAGGAGTGGCTCAATGGTACAGCATCAGTTTACTAAACTGACGCGCGAAAGCGCTTGTCGGTTCGAATCCGGCCTCCTCCGCTCAAGTTGACCGGCACCTGAACCTATGCTAAACTTCCCCAAAGTTTCCGAGTGAAGGAGGAGCACTTTGATAAATCCTGATCATGTAAGTATCTACCTACATTACATTTCGTGGGATGTAATTATCCCCGAAAGATATGTTCAAGAATTTATGGAGGAAGTCAACAAAGAGTTTGCTAGGGGAAATGACCAAGTAACAAAAATAATTGGAACTGTAAATAGCTTTAGTGGCGGTCTCCCAAAAGCACGATTTGTCAATGTCACCACTTTAGAATGTTTAAGAAAGCATCTTCACCGTTTTATTCAAGAGTTTTGCACCAAAAGGAATCTCCAGTTTGATAACTTATAAATATATTTTTTATAAAAACAAAGGCTCTCTCGTAGAGTCTTTTTTTTGAGGTATACTTCCCTATCCGAACCTTAAAAAGGAGAACCAATGTCAGACTGTGTTTTTTGTGATCCCGCCAAAATATCAGAAAGAACAATTGCCACCATTAGAAATATTAATATTGTTGCAACACTCGGCCAAATAACCGAAGGTGGATACACTCTACTCATCCCCACAGAACACTCATCTTGTTTAGGCGCTTGTGATAAAAACACTATTCAATCAATCGATAGTCTTTCTCGATTAGTGTCTAGTGTCTTAATCGCAGAATATCGCAAAGGTGTCACCATCTTCGAACACGGAATTGTTGGTCAAACAATTAAACATTCTCATCTCCATCTTCTTCCAACAAAAATAAACCTCACCAAACGCATATTTCTTGATTTCCCCAAATCAGAAATTCAAATTGTTAAAGATCTTTCTGAACTCCAATCAGCCTACCAAACAAGACAAGAGCCATATCTACTATGGTCTGTACCAGACAACTTGTATGCAGTCCGTTGGAATCCACCAGCACCATCTCAGTACTTCCGTACTGTCTGCGCCGAACTGCTTGGTGTTCCAGAACGCGCCGACTGGAAAACAATTCCTCCTGAAAAAGATGAAATCCTTATTAAAGAAACCATTCGCCGTCTTACTCCTTTCTTCAATTTTTAAAATACTACCCAGACTAACCATCTGGGTTTTTTGATTTGTTACACTTATCTTATGGAGGAAACTCAACCAACCAATTTACCAAATCCAATCCCTTCCTCTAGTATTGACAACAATATTGATGTAATTCAAATGACTCCAGAACCGCCCCCCAAAAAACGTGCTCTACCTCGAATAATCATTGGGGTAATTATTTTTTCTATTCTTGCTGGAATCGGTTTCTTGGTTTGGAATTACACAATAAAAAACAACCAAAATCCAGATCTTGTCTTTATTGCTCCAAAAAGTGTCCGCCCTACCACTCCACTACCTACTCTGACCGATAATGCCGACACTGATAATCAAGAAATAAAGTTTGAACCCAATCCCTATCGCAACGAAACAGATAATTTTCAAATTAACATCCCTTTTGACTGGGAAGTTGATGACTCCAGTACTTCGGGACCAACTGTCATTTTTTCTAACCCCCAAACCACCCTTGCCAGCAACAGTGCCATTCTCACCTATATCCACGTTTCTGTTAGTCGACCATCCGGACAAACACTCACTGGTTATGTCAACGAAGCAAAAAATGGACTCAAAACCGCCTATCAATCCTATGTCATCGATGATGATCGAGAACTCATAAGACAAGGTGTTACCTATCACCTTCTCAGTGGAAGTTACACCGCTAAAGGAATCAAAATGAAAAACAGAAATTTATTTTTGATCTATAACGACCGAGGTTATGTCATCTCCGCCACCACCCCAGAATCATCTTGGGCAAAACTAGAACTTCTTATCAATGCCACTCTCTTTTCCTTCAAAAATATTTAACAATTCTGTTGTTGTGTTAAGATGAAATGTGCCCGATATAGAACCTCAAAACCTCGAAGAAACCATTCTTTTTGATTGGGAATCTTACGAAAGACCTCAGAAAAAATGGACCAAAGAATTCTATAGCTCTGTTATTGTTATGGCCTTTCTTGCCAGTGTTATCTTTTTCTTTATCGAAGGTATTATGCCGGTGCTCGTCATCTGGGCCATGGTCTTTATGCTTTGGGCTATGAGTCGCACCGAGCCTCGTATCGAAAAATATGCTCTCTCCTCTTGGGGACTCAAAACCAAGAATCGCACTTACCGTTACGAAGTCATGAACAATTTCTGGTTTGAAAGTAAATGGGGAGGCAGGCTTATGCGTATTAATCTCATTGGCGCTCCATGGCACCTTGTCATCGTGATCAGTCCGGAAAACGAAGACAAAATCAAAAAACTCATGCTCCAAAACGTTACCTTCCAAGAACCTCAAATTACTTGGATGGACCGCTTCTCCAAATGGCTAGGTGACAAAATCCCCCTTGAATAAGATTGACTTTCATTTGAACTAAGATTAAGATGTAATTGATACTATTCTATCGTTCATATGAAAAAGTCATGGCCTGAATCTCTTAAAAAGAGAGTAATCGAGTTGAGAAAAGAGGGCATAAGTTACGGTTCCCTATCATCTCAATTCAAAGTCGCAAAAAGTACGCTTCATTATTGGTTATCGGACATTGATTATCCAAAAGACAATCTCGATTTGGCAAAGGAAAACTGGATAAAAAAAATTCAACCCATGGGAGCTATGGCCAATCACCAAAAACGACTAAACAAACTCAAAATAATTGAAGAAAAAACTAAAATAGAAGTAAAAGAAAATATTCATATTAAAGAAGCTAAGAAAGCAATATTAGCCACGATGTACTGGGCTGAAGGTGGAAAAGGAAGAGGTGACATCATTACTTTTGCCAATACCGATCCTCAAATGACAAAATTGTTTATTACCCTACTCCGAGAGTGTTACGAATTAGATGAAAGTAAATTTAGAGTCAGAGTTCATCTCCACCATTATCACAACGAAATAAAAGTCAAAAAATTCTGGTCAGATCTTTTAAATGTACCTCTATCACAATTTGGAAAAATCTATCGTAAAAAACGTAGTACCAACAAAATCTATCGAAAAAATGAGGCCGGAATTTGTTTTGTGAGATATAACAGTATGGCTCTAAAGGAAGATGTCATGTATTACGCTCGCCATGTGGCCAACCAATTGCTTGATGAACGGACGTAAACCTTCTACAGATGGTAAAATATGCTTTGTTTGCGCTCGTAGCTCAGTTGGATAGAGCACTAGGTTGCGGACCTAGGGGTCGCAGGTTCAAATCCTGCCGGGCGCACTTTTTTGCGGAGGATACAGGGGTCGAACCTGTTAGAGCTTGCGCTCATTGGTTTTCGAAACCAACGCATTACCGTCCTGCCCATCCTCCGTTCCTGTATATTTTACTTTATTTCACCGTAGAAGAAGCTTGGAAGATATAAAATCACCTCATGTACCTGTAGCTCAGTTGGATTAGAGCGTTCCCCTCCGAAGGGAAAGGTCGCACGTTCGAATCGTGTCAGGTGCACATTTGACTTATAATATATAAGATTGTATAATTCACCCAGTCTAAATACATTTACAAGGAGAAAACCATGTCCAAGCCAAGACTACCAAGCTTCGGTGATGTAATTGTGTCTGAAAGATTCAAATATGGCCATCTCAATTATGATGGCAAACCTCCAATCCAGGTTGGTCAAAACTCACCAAAATGCCTCGTCAGCAGGTTCCTTACTGACGAGGAAATAGATGAGATTAAGAAAGCCGGAAAAAAGCCCCCCAAAATGATTGAAGAAGATTTGGGTGTCCCTGATCCATCAAGAGCCACTGCAGAATTTGTTGTCATCAATAACAATATGCAGGGTGGTGGAACAGGAATGGGTGTCATTTATGGACACAACGACGATTATCCCGACGGTTGGCATATTGTTGCCAAACGTCTAAAAGATGGCAAATGGGATCCCGAAGGCGAAGAAATTGCCTTCTACATGACCGGCAGCTTCATTGATATGATTTTTCTGAATGAAGTAAAGATCGTTCGTCACATGGCCATGTCATACATATAGTGCCTTTCAGCCTACATCACTCGATGTAGGCTTTTTTATACCAAAATCTTCTGGTATCATATGCCATGATTGAGTTCGAAAGAGATCCAGATAAAAATATAACAACAGAAGAAATTCGGGAACATTTGAAGGATTTAGGGATAAAGGCTGTGTTATTTGATTTGGATGATACTTTGATTTATACAACAGAAATTTTTGCAAAGTATATGAAAGAGTATGTAGAGAAAGTAGCAGGAGAAACTAATCTGGAGTTTGCTCAAATTGACGAAGCTTTAAGAAGATTAAATGATGCAGAATTTAAAAAAATGGGAGTTAACCCCACAAGATGGGAAACAGTCGTAGAAAAAATGGCCGAGGAATTACCAGAAAAGA
>DATIKJ010000028.1:0-29312 GCA_035477615.1 Spirochaetia bacterium
GAGAGCAGATGCAACCTCTGTAGAGAATGCAGCAAGAGAAGATGGAATGATTATTATGAAACAGGATGGTTATTTAAAGGTACTTGACGGATCAACTTCCCTGGAAGAAGTTATTAGAGTAGCTCAAGTTTAATGGATACAAACGGGAATATTATTCAAAGTTTATTGGCGATGGCTGTTGATAAAAATGCCTCTGATCTTCATTTGATGGCAGGGTCATATCCAATTTTCAGAGTTATGGGCAAGTTATTGCTTTATGAACCAGCGGGATTAGTAAGTCCGACTGTATTGATGAATAATATAGTCAGTTTGATGAATCAGGTTCAGAAGGAAACTTTTTTGAGAGAGATGGAGTTGGATTTTTCAGTGACGATTGTTGGAAAAGCAAGGTTTAGAGCTAATGCTTATTTTCAAAAAGGATCGGCGGCAATATCATTACGTGTTGTTCCAAGTGCAGTACCAACAGTTGATAGTTTGGGTTTACCTGGGATATGTCATGCTTTTGCCAAACTTAAACAAGGTTTTGTAATCATTACTGGTCCTACTGGTTCTGGAAAATCGACAACGGTGGCATCTATTTTGGATGAGATAAATGCAAACAGAACAGAACATATTGTTTCCATTGAAGATCCGGTGGAGTTTATTCATGCTAATAAAAAGTCAATTGTGAGTCAAAGAGAGTTAGGAAGTGATACTAAGTCTTGGAATAATGCACTAAAGTCTGTTTTACGTCAGGATCCAAATGTGGTGTATATCGGGGAAATGAGAGATGCGGAAACAATGGCTGCGGCGATGACTGTAGCGGAAACTGGGCATTTGGTTTTTGCCACATTGCACACCAACTCAGCTTCGCAGACTATTGAGAGAATTGTTGATAGTTTTCCCAGAGAGCAACAGCCACAAATTGTACTGCAGTTATCGATGGTGCTTGAGGCGGTTTTGTCGCAAAGATTACTACCAACACTGGATGGTAAAAGAATTGTGGCAACTGAGATATTAATTGCTACACCAGCCGTTCGTAATAATATTCGTGAGGGTAAGTCATTCCAAATTGATAATGTGATTCAAACGAGTGGTAATTTAGGAATGAGTTTACTGGAACAAAACCTGGCTGCGTTGGTAAATCGAAATGTTATTGATAAAACTGTAGCTATGGAGTACTCGATTCGTCCTTCAGTGTTAGATAAATTGATTACTAATAGATAATGAAAGTTTTTAATTATAAAGTCCGTGATGAGAAAGGTAATGCTTCAGGTGGAGTCATGGAAGCAAGTGATGAAAAACAAGTCGCTAGAGTATTGCGGGGTAAGGGTTTTATTATTACTTCACTTATCGAAGCGGATCAGTTGAATCTCGATGCTTTGTTTGGTCGATTTTCAAAACCAAAACAAGACGAGATAACTAATTTTACTCGACAGTTAGCGACTATGGTTGGGGCTGGGTTACCTCTAGTGAATGCTTTAAGAATATTAAAAATGCAGTCGACACAGTCTTTGAAGACGGTGATAGATAAAGTATTAACTGAGGTTGAAGGTGGTTCGACACTAGCAGATGCTTTGGAGATTTCTGGAGGAGGTTTTTCCTCGGTTTATTTAGCCATGGTTCGAGCTGGTGAGTCTGCTGGTGTTTTAGAACAAGTATTAAAAAAATTGGCAGATGCTTTAGATAAACAAAGAGAGTTTAAAAACAAAACTAAAGGTGCAATGGTTTATCCTATGATTATTATTGTTGGAATAATCATTATTTCTATAATAATGATGGTATTTGTGGTACCAAAACTGACAGTAATGTACAAAGATTTTGGAGCGGAGTTGCCGACACCAACAAAAATTTTGATGGGTATTTCTGATTTTGTAATGCAGTTTTGGTTTGTGGTGGCACTTGTTATAGGAGTGGCAGCGTTATTAATTAGTAACTGGGCAAAAACCGAAGTTGGCTCTTTAGTTGTGGAGCAACTTACTTTTAAGATTCCAATTTGGGGAAAACTTCGAAAAGACTTGATAATTACTGAGTTTGCGAGGACGGTAAGTGTTTTGTTGGGAGCAGGTATTCCAATTTTAGATACTCTAAATATTGTGTCGGAAACTATGGGTAGTAAAGTGTATGGAGCGGAAATACGACAGGCAGCATCAGCTGTGGAAAAGGGTGTAAGTTTGGCAGAGGCAATTCAACAACTGGAGGTTTTCCCACCAATTTTGGGACAGATGATTTCTGTAGGTGAGGAAACTGGCAAACTTGATGAAGTTTTGGCTAAGTTAGCTACTTTTTATGAGGGTGAAAGTGAAGTTAAAATCAAAGCACTTACTACTGCGATTGAGCCATTAATCATGATTATCATGGGTTTGGGTGTAGGGTTTTTGGTAATAGCTGTGATTATGCCTATATACAACTTGACAAGCCAGTTTTAATCATTCATAGTAGTTGTAGTTAGTGGAGTTATAAAAAATAATAAAAAATGAATAGACTAAATAAAGGTTTCACACTAATGGAACTTTTGATTGTCATTGGTGTTTTGGGAATTTTAGCTGCTGGTCTTTTGGCAGCGATTGATCCATTTGAGCAGCTCAAAAAAGCTCGTGATACAAATAATAGAAATGCGGCAACTGAGTTTTTGCAAGCATCTCAAAGATACTATGCGACTCATGGATATCTTCCTTGGTATAAACCAGGTGCTTCAGCTGGAACGTATGATGCAAACTGTCTTGATACAAGATGGGATGCTCTTCGTCCAACAACCCCATCAACTTCATATCCCAGACCTGCTTTGAAGGTGGCAGTGGATCTGGCATCAACTGATGGCATTATTACTTGTATTTCTAATACCTTGACATCTGATGGTGAAATTAAGGCAACGTTTTTTTCGGGATTAAAGACTCCAATTTATGTTATGAGTGGAAGTCCAACAAGCACAGCGGTATGCTTTGCTCCTGAAGGAAAATCGAACTTGTCTGACCCTCAAACAAAATATGCTTATGACTCAACCAACTTGACGATAAAAGCTCCAGGAAACTGTACAGCAACTGATTTAAGTGGTGGAAATTGTCTACAGTGTTTTGAATAAGGTAAATAGTTAATTAAAAAAAGAGGGTAGTCCCCTCTTTTTTGTGGGTTGAGGTGATACCATATTAGTGTATATGTTTGTTGTGATTCTATTTATTTTTGTAATGGGTTTGATCTGGGGATCATTTTTAAATGTGGTCATTTTTAGAATGTCTAAAGGAAACTCTCCCCTATCGGGTAGATCAATGTGTCCTAAGTGTAAACATCAACTAGCTTGGTTTTACAACATTCCTTTACTGTCATTTTTGTGGCTAAAAGGAAGGTGTGCTTACTGCAAGAAGAAAATTTCTCTTAGGTATCCCCTGATCGAGTCATTGACTGGTGTTTTGTTTGTTTGGTGGTTTGTAGTAGGGTTTAACTTTTTTCAGTTAGTGGGATCTCCTTGGAGTTTTATTCAACCTGTTTTTTGGTTGATTGTTGGTATGGTGATGTTATCAATATTTATGATAGACCTATTTTATATGGTGATTCCTTTCAGTCTTAATTTATTATTGTTTTCGTTGGCACTATTTTATCGAGTGAGTTTAACTGGTTTTGGGATTATGCAAACAAAAGATCTATTACTCGCTTTGTTGTCTGGTTTGGGACTGTGTTTGTTGTTTGTAACGTTGCAAAAAATTACTAAGACAATAAAAAAAGTTGATGGTATAGGTCTTGGAGATATTTTTTTGGCACCATCCTTGGGTCTGTTGTTGGGGTGGCCGAGGATACTACCGGGTGTTTTTTCTTCGTTTGTTTTTGGAGCTATTGTTGGTTTAGTTTTATTATTATTTGGTAAGAAAAAAATAGGACAGTATCTTCCGTTTGGACCATTTTTAATTTTAGGAACAATTATTGCATTGGTATGGGGAGAAACAATTTGGATGTGGTATATGGGCTTTCTTGTTTGACATTTGTTTTAATTTCTTGCACAATTGATATGTGAGAACAAAGAAGAACGGTTTTACCTTGATGGAGTTGATATTAACGATGGCGATTATTGCAATATTATCAGTAATTGGGATTGGATCGTATACTCAAGCAACAGTGAAGTCACGCGACACTCAGAGAAAAGGTGATTTAAATCAAATTGCAAAGGCGATTGAGATGTTTAATAATGACATTGGAAGGTACCCTGATGCAACAGATGGTGTGATGTATTGTCCTGGACTTACAGGATCAGAAGATCCTTGTGGAACTAAAATATTTAGTTATTCAGACTCGCAAGTGACTGTGTATATGGATAAAGTACCAGTAGATCCTCTTTTTGTATCGAGTGGTAGAACATATGTTTATGTGCCGGATGGAAACATGCGGAGTTTTGCGTTGTATGCTGCAATAGAAAATGTCGAAGATAGAGATGTGGTGGTTGATGCAGATAAAAAGAGTAGTGACTGGGGAGTAGAGTGCGGACCATCAATTATGTGCAATTATAAAATTACAGAGATTGGGTTGATTAGATCAAAATAATGAAACAAAAAGGTTTTACTTTAATTGAGTTACTGGTATCAATGGGAATTATTGCTGTGTTGTCTGGAATGGCTGTTTTTAATTTTAATCAAGCGAGAATGAGAGCTAGAGATGTTCAAAGAAAAAATGACTTAGGTCAGTTACAAAAAGTGCTTGAGTTATATAAAAATGATAATAGAGCGAAGTACCCCCCATTGATTTTTGGTGTTGATTTTCAAAAAGCCTTGACAGATGGAGGTTATGCAAAGGTTAAGTTTATTGATCCTCAAGGAGATGCTTGGCACACCTATTCTTATGTTCCGGATGCAAGTTTGCAGTCTTATACCATTACCGCATGTTTGGAAAATACATCAGATACTACAAGAAAAATTCCTGTTGAAAAATGTGGACATGCTGAGTTAGGAGTTAAGTATATTGTTAATAATCCTTAAAAAATATGAAAAGAAAAATTAACGGTTTTACCTTACTAGAACTCTTGGTAGTTATTGGAATAATTGGAATATTGGTTGCTTTAGCTACAGTATCGTATTCCACCACACAAAAAAGCAGTCGTGATGCCAGAAGAAAGCAGGACATGGTTGCTATACAAAACGCTCTTGAGCAGTATTACTCTGAGAACGTTTTTAAATATCCAAACGGTATGTGCGCTACTGCTGTAGTTAATATGAAGAGTGAGTGGCCAGTAGATCCTGATGGAAGTAATTATATTCAGAGTTGTACAGGAGATGCTTACTGTGTTTGCGCTTTGATGGAAAAGGCAGGGTCTGGAAACGCAGGCCCTAGTTCTGGTTCTACTTGTGATTTTAATGGAAATAAAAACTATTATTGTGTAAGCAATCTTCAATGAAAAAAAACGGATTTACATTTATTGAGTTGCTAGTGGTAATTACAATCATGGGAGTGATTTTTGCGTCTGGAATTGCTGCGTATACTACTATTAGTAAAAATAGCAGAAATGCAAGGAGAAGTGCAGATTTGGAAGCGATACGTCAGGCTCTTGAGATGTGTAGATCAATTGATGGAGAGTATCCAGCTGCGATATATGACTCAATTACTTGTCCCGTTTCTAGTCCTCCAGTTGTTACTTTAAAATCTACTAAGAGAGATCCAAAGCCCTGTGAAGGTTTTGATGATGAGTATACATATGTTTTGGATGCTAGTGGCTATACGTTGACCGCAAACTGTTATGAGGGGGGTCCGGTATCAGTAACAAACCCATGATTGCAAAAAAATTTCCAGGTTTGACATTAATTGAGTTGATCGTGGTAATTACAATAATTATTATGTTTTCGGGGATGTCTTTAGCAGCTTATTTTAATTTTAGTCAGAATCAAGCATCATTAAATGATACTCGGAATTTTGTTACTGTACTTCGTAGAGTGCAAGCAATGGCAAAAGATTTGGTTTATCCTGATGGTTGTTCTGGGTTAGTCGGATATCGAATTTTTGATAACTGTGAAGGAATTTACGAAAAAAGTTGTCAAGCGATAAGTGTTAATGCAATTTGTAGTGAAGGTGAGATATCGGAAATTGTAGGAGAAAAAATATTTACTGAAGCATATTTTTCGGAGAATTTAAATGTTATTTTTATTGCTGGCTCAGGAAAAATTACATCCCCTACCATTTTTTCTGTGGCAGATATTAACAATATTGTGATTAGCATAGATGAAAATGGAAACACAACAACAAAATAAAGGACAGTCTTTGGTCGAGATAGTTGTTGCTGTTGGAATTATTACTGTCGTTTTGGTTGGAGTGTCAGACTTGATTATTCGGTCTCTTGGTCTATCTTCCTATCAAGCGGAGAAAAATATTGCAAGTAATATTGCTCAAAATCAATTAAATTATTATCGTCAGATTAGAGATGAAAGACCAACTGATTTTTTTGATTTGTCAGTAAATAATCCGAGCAATGAGTTCAGTACTTGCGTGGGTGTTTATGACTCGGCAAAATATGGGTGTACAATTTCATATTTGGGTGATGGCAATGGTGTTGAAATGAAGGTGGTTATTGATTGGAAAAATGGAGATAATGAAATAAAGACAGAGTTGTCGCAGACATTAGCAAAACCAATAAAATGATTAGATTCTCAAAGGGTTATACATTGATTGAGTTAGTTATGGCTGTGTCTTTACTGGTTATTGTACTTTTGGGTGGAACCTCAATTTTTTATCAGAGTTTTAAATCAAGTGGAGTAAGTGATATCCAAGCTTCACTTAATAATAGTTTACGAAGTTTAGAAGAAATGATTGAGGGGAGTTTGCGTTATGGAAAAGTAACAAGGGTTTATGGGGATTCAGGAAATAAGATTAGAAGCGACTGTTTGGTTGCTGGAGACTTTGGAGTAAGTGGATATTTGTTAGAGATTCAAGATCCTTCTGGTGGTGTTGCGGTATACACTCTTCTTTCAGATGGTACCGTTTCTTCAAACTCTGGAGTGATTATTAGTAATCCAGATATTTATGTGACAAAGTTAGAGTTTCGTTGGTACTGTAAGTCTGGGGTATATGATAAGATGAATTTGAGTATGGAAGCTACTGCAAGTGGTAATACAACTGAGGTTACGACAGCTACACTTGTTAAAGATATTAGCTTATTAAATAGTGGCATATATTAAAAATGTCAAAAAAACAGCATAAGGGACAAGTAGCTTTAATATTGGTATTGATAATGACGGTTGTTAGTGGTTTGGCAGTGTCTTTAGCTTCTAGGTCGACAATAGATACAAAAATTCAAGAAACTGATTCTGAAGCAACACAAGCATTGCTTTTTGCTCAGTCTGGATTGGAACAGCTGATAATGAATCCTGCCCCATCAACAATGCCCAATGACAACTATTATGCGGTACTATCGGAGATTGGTAGTGAAAATTTGGATATAGAATTAATGGAAAAAGGTAGTTCGATAGAACTAAACTTATTAGGAGCTGATTTTTCGAGTTTGACTGGTTTTGCAGTTTACTGGGGTCCGAGTGTAGGTGCTTCAGCCGGTCAACCGGCACTGTTCATTTCGGTGGTGGATAGTATGGGAAAAATCACCGATTATGCATATGACTATCAAGGGGTTAATGGTTTTACAAGAGCCAGTGATGCATCGGGTAGTTATCCAAAAACAACGTCAAAGATTGGCTTGACAAGTAGTATTACAAAGGTGACGATAACAGTTTTGGGGTCTTCTGCTCGAATAAGAGTTGTCCCGTTGGATGTAGGTGCTGTTTTTCCGCCACAAGTTAAATCCATAAAATCAATTGGAACAGTACAGTCTGATGACAAGACGGTAAAATATGGTTTGCAGTACGACGAGTCTTCAGTTGACACAGTTCCGGCACCATTTAATTATGTCTTGTTTTCTGGTGGAAGCATCTTACAGTAGAGGTCGTTTTATGCTTGTATTTAAGGTATACTGAGTACAGTATGTCTGCTCATTTTGGTTTGGATATTGGTTCAACTAGTATAAAGATTCTCAAGACGGATGGGAAAAGAGTTTCGACGATATCTGTAGCTATAAATATGTCAGGAAAAACTCTTGTGGCAATGAGTAATGCAGAAAAAATTACACTTGCCGATCAGTTAAAAGATTTAATTAAGACTGCCGGGTTGCGTGGTAAACAAGTTGTGACTTCGATTCCCGAGTCCTTAGTTTATTCACGAGTAATGCAGTTTCCAGTGATGTCTTCTCCTGAGTTAGCAACAGCAATTAAGTGGGAGTTAGATCAATCTGTCCCTTTTCCTCCAAACGAAGTAGAGACATCCTGGGTAATTTTAGATAAACCAGACAAGATTAAAGGGGATGAAAAAATATCTGTTTACGTTGTGGCTGTGCCAACATCAGTGTCTGATGCTTACGTGCAGCTACTAGAGTTGGTGGAGTTAGTACCTTTGAGGTTAGAAAATGAAATTCCGGCTTTGATGCGAGCTTTTTCATCGACATTGAATAATGATAATCCGACGATACTGGTAAATATTGGTGCAAGTGGTACGGGACTTGTGTTGGCTGGAAAGGAAAAGATCTTTGGAAATTATTTTTTACCTTTTGGAGGTGCGGTGATGACAAAATTAGTTGCTGACGCCTTTGGTTTGCCTAGTTCACAAGCTGAAAGTTATAAAAGAACTTATGGAATGGTGAAGGATCAACTTGAAGGAAAAATGTTTAAAGTGTTGGTGCCAGTTATTGATAATCTTGTTGGTGAGTTAAAGAAGATGATAATTGCTTATCAAAATGAATATACAAACTCAACGGTGGGCAAAATAATTTTGACTGGTGGTGGAGCCTATTTACAAGGTCTCGTTCCCTACTTATCGGAGTCTCTTTCTGGAGTGGAGATAGTTATGGGAGATACATTTTCTGGGATGAGTGTTGATCAGAAATACTCAACACTGGGTCCTGTTTTTGCTATTGCTCTTGGTTTATCAACTGATATCTAGATGATTAAGTTAAATCTAATTAGCAAGAAAAGGAGAGCATATTCTGGAAGAAACTGGACAAAAATTATTTCCTTTTCTTTGTTTGGTTTGTTTGTAGCATATTTTGTGGGAGTAACTTTATATGTGGTGATTTCTTTGGGGGTGTTGAATCGAAAAGTGATTTCAATAGATAAGGAATCGATTGATATTTCAAATGTAATGCTGAACAACAATGATAAACTGAGCCGTTTTGTATTAACTAAGTTAATACTGACTCAGATTGAAAATATTAACAAAACAAGATTTCACTATAAAGATTATTTAGATCAGATTTCTTTGTTATTACCTCAGAACGTAGTTCTCTCGAAGGTTGATTTTAAGACAAAGGGCTGGATTTCTGTGGCTATCTCAGCAGATGATGTTTTTTCCTTTCAAGCTCTTGAGAAATCTATTTTGGAAAAAGATGTTTGGAGTAAGAGCCTTTATTTTTCTGGTGCCTATATTGAAGGAGTATCGAAAGATAAAAATGGTTCATACACAGTTAATATGCAACTAGAACTTAAAGAAAATGGCTGAGAATAAAATTGTCGGATACAAAAATATTTTTGGATTTGTTTTGCCGGACTGGGTGGATGAATCTACAATTCGTATGATTGTGACTTTTTTACTGTCATCAGCGGTGATGATGTTTGTATTGATTTTTGTAATTTGGCCAAAGTTTTCTGAGATTAATGATCTAAAAGTAACCGTGTCATCAAGGCAAACACAGCTTGAGTCTTTAAAAAGTTCTAAGGGAGGTTTTGATAAACTGAATGAACAAATTCCAGAATCTACTCAAAGTTTGATACTGCAAGCAATTCCTCAGATATATACTCCTGAAAACACAGTATATTTATTGCGAAATATTAGTAACGAGACTGGAGTAACAATTGTTTCTTACACATTACCTTCTGGAGTGTTGTATGAAGCTGAAAAAACAAACATTAAAAGTGGTAGTGATAGTGAGAATGTGGTGACCTTTGTAAGTTATCCGATTAAACTGTCTGTTGTGGCACCAGTTAGTTCACTGCTTTCTTTTATAAAAAAAGTAGAGACATCTTTACCTTTTGGAGTAGTGTCTGACTTGGGTATGCAAGAGGTGGGTAAATTAGCAAAATCTGTTGCAGCTGACAAGTCGGTAAAGATGGAGCTGGAGGTAAAGTATTACCAAACAATTCTAAAGCAAGTGGATATTGCAAAGATAAAACCTTTTTCAGATGCAGACATGGCACTTGTTAAAACAATTGAAGGATTTTCTAGATTTAGTCAGACAGGCGGTGCTTCTGAGATACCCCCCGCATCAAATACTTCTGGAAATTTGTTTGGTTTTTAAAAAAAGAAGATTATCTTTTATTCTGATTCTTCTTCTTGTTTTTCTTCGACAAGTTCGATTGGGGTTTCTTTTTCGTCGATTTGTTTGACAATTTCTTCTTTAGGAGTGTCATCTTCAAGTAGGTCAACAATAGCTCTAGTGCCTTTTTGAATAGCGGCGATTCTTACAATTTGACGGATGGATTTAATTACTTTTCCTTCCTTACCAATAACACGACCAACATCTTCGGGATCTACTTTAATGAGATATTTTGTGGCCTCTTTATCCTCTGTTTGTTCTTCGGTAATAATGACGCTTTCTGGGTGGTTGACGATATTGCTAACGATGTATTCGATTAGTTGTTTCATTTTATTTAACTAATTTTCTAATGGTGTCAGTTGGTTGAGCTCCTTTGTTTAGCCATAATTGATAATTTTCTTTGTTTATCTCGATGGCATTTTGAGGGTCGTGGGGATTGTAAGTACCAAGAGTGTCGATTACTTTGCCGGATAGTTTGGATTTTCCTTCGGCAACCACGATACGATAAAAGCGTTGGTGCCTCTTTCCGGTAGGTTGAAGTTTTATTTTTAGCATAAGCGATATTATATCAGTTTATTAGCTTTTTTAGCAGCATTTTGCTCTGCTTCCTGCTTACTTTTGCCTGATCCAGTGGTAATTTCTTTGTTATTAACCAAAACAACAACTTCGAAAGTCTTATTGTGGTCTGGGCCAGACTCTTTGATGGTTTTATATACAGGTGAAACAAAACCTTTACTTTGGGCATTTTCCTGAAGAATTGACTTGGCGTCTTTAAGTTGATCTTCTCTTATGATCTCTTGGGCGTTTGGAAGGATAAAGTTGGTAAAGAATAGGTTTGTAGCTTCGAGTCCACCATCGCAGTAGATGGCACCAATAAGGCTTTCGATAACATCTTCGAGAATTGAAGGGTTGTTTCTTCCTCCAGTTGATTCTTCCCCCTTACTCATAACGATGAAGGTGTTGATATTATGATCCTTGGAAATTTTTGAAAGTGACTCTGTCCTCACCGTTGCCGATCTTGCGGCAGTAAGATAACCCTCCATTTTGTCAGGATATTTATTAAAAAGGTAGACGGAAATCATCATTTCGAGAACAGCATCTCCAAGAAACTCAAGTCTTTCATAGCTTTCAGTAACACCAGGTTCATTAAGACATGACCTGTGTGTGAGAGCTGTAATCAGTAGCTCTTCATTTTTAAAGGAATAACCTAAAAGATCTTGTAGTTGTTTAAGTTTTGGGGTTGTCATCATTTTTTTCGGATCTTCCAGACTGGGCAATGGCTGATGCTAGAGCTCCATTAACAAAGCTAGAACTGGTTTTTCCTCCGTAGCGTTTGGCAATTTCGACTGCTTCATCAATAATAACTTTGGTAGGTGTTTCGGTTTTGTATAGTAACTCATAGACTGCTTGTCTTAAGACTGCAAGATCTACTCTATTAATCTGAGATATTGGCCATTCGGGGGCGCATTTCTGGATAATCTCATCAATTTCTTTAATGTTTGTTTGAATTTTATCTACTCTGCTTGGATGTTCTGATTGGGGGGTGAAACTTCCAGCAAAAAGTGACTTAAAAACAGCAATACGTTTAAGGTGTCTTGGATCTTGGGCAGATTTCACGGTTGTTTATTTAGCTTTACAAACTGAGCAGACAAAATGAGATTTTTTTAGGTTTCCACATTTTTTACATGTGATCATTTTGGGTTCAATCAAACGAATTTGAGAACGTCTGGCACCTTGTCTAGCTGTAGAAATTTTTCTTTTTGGTGTTGCGGCCATATTATTTTTATTTATTAATGTCTAGCTAATGTATTTTAGCAAGTTTCGAGCTTGCTGACAATCTGTTTGGCAGTTGTTGGATTTTTGATTATAAGAGTCTTAGCCTTTTGTTTGGCGGATAAAAAGAGTTTTTTTGACCAGAAGTACTTGAGTCTTGTAGGTAGTTCTCCGTGTTGTTTGATACCAAACACCTCCCCCGCTCCTCTTAGGATAAGATCTTTTTGTGCTAAAACTAAACCAGAGTTATATTTTTGAAGAAGTTGTAGTCTTTCAGTCTCTTCTTCGTTATCAACGGAAGGAACTAGAAAACAGAAACCTTGTTTCTCTCCCCTACCAACACGACCTCTAAGTTGGTGAAGACTAGCTAAACCAAAACGCTCTGCAGAATGGATGATCATGATGTTTGCTGAGGGAATGTCAATACCTACTTCAATTAGGGATGTTGAAACGAGAATACCTCCTTTTTGTTTGTTAAACTGTGAAATTGTTTTGGTTTGTTCGTCATTATTCATTTTTCCATGAAGAGTTAAGACAGGATATTTGTCGGCAGCGATATCTGTATATGTTTTGGAAATTTTTTCAACTGAGGCAATTCCTGTGGCATGATCGGCAATATTTGGACAGACGACAAAGATCTTGCTTTCTTTTTTAAGTTGTTCTTTTAACCATACTGGACTTTTTTTAAAATGAGACGGAGAAACTACAAATGTTTTGGTGGGTAGTCTGTTTGAGGGTTTGTGAATTATGTTGCTTATATTTATATCCCCAAGTAGTCCTAGAGCAACAGTTCTAGGAATGGGAGTTGCAGATAGATTAAATAAATGCGGTACAGGAGTACGTTTGATCAGTTCATCCCTCTGTTTGACACCAAATTTGTGCTGTTCGTCAATGGCGACAAAAGCGATTGGGTGTGCGATATTTTGAGGTAAGTTGGTAAGAAGTGAGTGTGTGCCAATGAAGATAGATGGTTTATTAAACCACGGTTTTTCTTTTGTTGAGCTTGTGATTAACTGGATGTTTTTTGGGAAGAGTGATAACGAAATAAATGTTTTATAATGCTGAGTGGCTAGAATTTCGGTAGGTGCCATAATAGCACAGCTATAGTTGTTATTTAGGCACTGGTTGGCAGCAAAAACAAGAGTAGCGGTTTTTCCAGAACCAGTGTCACCCTGGATTAGTCTATGGGTATATTCATTTTTTTGGAGGTCTTTATAAATCGAAGAGACTGTTTTTTCTTGGTCTTGAGTAAGAGTGAAGGGAAATTTTTTTCTTGTTTTTTGGGTAAGACTATTGTCAATTGTAAGAGAGATTGAGTCTCCTAAGTTTAAAATTTCTAGGAGATTGTTGAGATTTATTTTTAGGTGTTCATTAAAGGATAGTCTTTTATCTGCTTGTCGATGAGCCTCCCTATTTTGAGGAAAATGAATGTTTTTATAGGCATCAATTTGAGATATTAGATTGATTGTTTTTAGGGTATCAAGATCTAGAGGATCAATAATTATTACACTTGAAAGAAGATGACATATTTTAGTTCTTATCCATCTAGAATTAAGTCCTTCTGTCTGTGGGTAGATGGGGACAAAACCACGAGTGTTGATTGATGGTGAGTCTCCTTCCTCGATAACAGGAGAAATGACAGTTAACCCTTTTCCCCAGAAAGTAGGTTTGCCGGCAATAGTGTAGACATTGTTTTCTTTGATAAGACGTTTGATATAGGGATTATTGAACCAGGTTAGAGTTATTTTTCCCGAAGAATCATTTGCAATAGCTTGGATAATAAGTTTGCCGTTTTGGGAAAAGAAAGTATTTATTTTGTTGATAGTTGCAAAAAATACTTGAGGTTTATCTTTTTTGAGTTTTTTTATAAGAACAGGTTCGGAAAAATTGTAATAACGTGATGGATAGTGATTTAACAAATCTTGAATGGTTTTTATTCCAAGTCGGTATAGCTTTTTTGTTGTTGAGTCCCCCACCCCCTTTACTGACGCAATAGATTCTTTAGGAGAGATGTTCGTATCCATTTAATACAGATTAATACAGAAATGCAGAGATAAAGGTTGTAAGAATCAATACTAAAGAACCGATGAAGACAATGATAGTGTAGATTTTTCTTTTTCTTTTGGTCATTACCCTTTTTTGTTTTATGATTGATTTAAGTCTATTATAGTATTATTGTATTTTAAGTTATATGTATAGAAGAAACAGAAGAATAAACCTACTCCCAATTTTGAGCAAGTATAACTGGGCAAAGATTACCTTTTTTGCTTTGATTGGATTTTCTTTGGTTGTGGTCTTAGTTTTTGCTTGGTATTCTCGAGGATTACCTGACCCTGGTAAGGTTCAAAGACAGTCAGGATTTTCTACAGAGATTTTAGATCGAACTGGTGAGATTGTGTTGTATGATGTGATTTCAGACCAAGATAGAAGGTTTACTCCCCTTTCAGAGGTACCACAGTCCCTCAGAGACGCAACAATTTCGATAGAGGATAAGGATTTTTACAAACATAAAGGGTTTGATCCTATGGGGTATCTACGTATAGTAAAAAATGTATTTGTTAATCATAGACTGATTGGAGGCTCAACCTTAACACAACAGTTAGTAAAAACGGTACTTTTGACAAATGAAAGAAAAATATCTAGAAAAGTACGAGAGTTTGTGTTGGCAATTCGGATAGAAAAAACATATTCAAAAGATGAAATTTTGCAGATGTATCTAAATGAAGTTCCATATGGGGGTGGTACTGCGGGTGTAGCTGCTGCTGCGGCACAGTATTTTGGTAAAGAAGTTAAAGATTTGAACTTGACTGAAAGTATTATTCTTGCAGGTTTACCACAGTCTCCATCGAGGTACTCTCCATATATTGGAGATCCTTTGGCTTACATACCAAGAGCTAAAGATGTGGCTAGAAGGATGCGTGAAGATGGCAAGATTACAAAGGAAACAGAAGAGCAAGTAGTGAATGAGTTGGACAAAGTGGTTTTTAAGGGGTTGGGAACAAAAATAAAGGCACCACACTTTGTTATGTATGTAAAACAGTTACTGGAGGATAAATATGGTACGAACGTACTTGATGTGGGGGGGTTGAAAGTTACTACCAGTTTGGACTGGACCTTGCAAGAAAAGGCTGAGAGTACAGTAAGAGAAGAAATTGATAAAGTAAGTAAAAGCTTGAATATTAGCAATGGTGCTTCAATAATACTGGATACAAATACTGGTGAAATACTGTCAATGGTTGGTTCAAAAGATTATTTTGACAAAACAATTGATGGTGAAGTAAATGTAACAACTAGGCAGAGACAACCAGGTTCATCGATAAAACCCTTGGTGTATGCTACAGCTTTTGTCAAAGGTTTTTCTCCTGCTTCGGTATTGGCTGATGTGGTAACTGAGTTTCCAGGTAAGGATGAAAACACACCTTATATACCAAAAAATTATGATGGAAAAGAACGCGGACTTCTTCATTTGAGAGAGGCTTTGGCAAGTTCGATAAATATTCCCGCAGTAAAATTGGTGGCTTTAACTGGGGTAAGTGATGTTTTAAGTCAGGGATATAGAATGGGTTTTACTACTCTTGAACCAACGAAAGAAACTCTGTCAAGGGTTGGTTTATCAATGGCTTTGGGAGGAGCTGAGATAAAGTTGATTGATATGGTATCCGCATATAGTGTTTTTGCTAATGGTGGTTTGAAAGTAGAACCAGTAGCCATTTTAAAGATTGAAGATGGAAATGGTAAGGTGATATATGAAAATAAAGAGTTTAAGAAAGAAAAAGTGTTGGATGAAAGAGTCGGTTTTTTAATTAATTCTGTACTTTCGGATAACAATGCTAGACTGCTTACATTTGGAGTAAACTCTTATTTGAATCTGGGAACAAGAGCTGTGGCAGTAAAGACGGGAACTACAAATGATTTGCGTGATAACTGGACTGTGGGTTGGAGTCGTGACACTATTGTAGGTGTATGGGTTGGCAATAATAACAACGACAAGATGAGAAATGTGGCGTCTGGTGTCTCTGGGGCTGCGCCAATTTGGAGACGTCAAATGCTAGATGCATTAAGTAAAAGGCCAGATAAACCATTTACAGTACCAGACGGTGTTTCTCAAATTGAAGTTGATCGTATTTCTGGTTATCCTGCTCATGATGGATTTGCTTCTTATAAAGAGTGGTTTATCAACGGAAGTGTTCCTAGTGGTCCTGATACTATTCACACAAAAGTAAAGGTATGTAAGAGTGATTCTAGTAGATTGGCTGATCCGATTTCTATTTCTCAAGGGAATTATGATGAGAAAGAGTATGTAGTGATAAAGGAAAAAGATCCGTTGACAGCGAAAGATCTGTGGCAAAAAGCGGTTAATCAATGGATAGTGAAACAACCGGATCAACTGTATAAACCACCAACTGAAGTATGTGGAGCAACGTCATCTATGGATATTCAGATAGTCTCTCCAAACGATCATGCTAGAGTTGGAGATTCGGTTATTTTTAGATTTACGATTGTGAGTCTAAAACCAATAGTTGAAGCTAGACTTTTTCTTGATGATAACCTAGAACAGACATTTACAGAGGGACCTTATATTAGTAGAGAGATTAGATTTCCTTCTGGACAGGCAGGAAATCCTGGTCAACATACTGTGAGAGTTACTGCTCGAGATAATGAAGGAAAGGAGGAGTCAAGGACACACAATTTTGCAGTTAATATGGATTGGGTTGAACCCACCACTACTCCCACCACAACACCAGCACCTTAGTTTAATTAATTGAAGAGTGCTTGAATATCTTTTTTAATGTTGTTGACTTCTGATTGAGTAAGGTTTTTTTGTAATGAAGAAAAGGTAATTTTGAATGAATGTTTATTTTGATATGAGTCGGTGTAGGTAATATTTTTTATTAATTTACTGCATGAGCGAATACTATTAATAATATCCCCTACTCTTTTTTTTGAAGATATAGTTATTCGTTCAATTACTTCTGGAAAATCAGAGAGAGGTTCGTATACATAGTTTTCTTGTAAAGAATTGGAAAGAGACTCAACAATCAATTCAACAATAACTGGATTCGAAGTAATACCAATTTTATGAAGAATACCTGGTTTAATAGTTCCTATAAAACCAATTATTTTACCCTTAGAAATTATCTGAGCAGTATTTTTTTTAAGATAATAATTAGGTACGTCGTTTGAGGACTCAAATTTGTAAATATTGAGATTTAGATGTAAAAATAGAAGTTCAACTATACCTTTTAGAAGACGAAAGTCAGTTGTGGATGTGATAACTAAATTTGATATTTCTTTTGGAAGTTTTTCAGTCGTTTTTTGATAGATATTAGATAACTCGTACAGATAGAATGGCTCTTCAGATTTTCCTTGATTGTTCTTTATGCTTTGGAGTATTGAAGGAACTAAGGAAGTTCTAAGGTACTCATAGTCTTTAGACAGAGCGTTGGTTAACTTTAAATGTTTTGTGGGGTCTAGATCTGCTTCAGTAATTAAAATCTCTGAGACAAGTGAGTTATTGTATATCTCATTAAAACCTTGCACAGAAAGAAAATTTTTAATTTTAGACTCTGTTTTAAGAATTCTATCTTGTGGTTCTGGTGAGAGATTAACACAGGGTAGAACTGGAGGAAGGACAGAGTATCCATAGACTCTGGCAACTTCTTCAACAAGGTCTTCGCGAATGTTAATATCGTAGTATCTCCAGCTAGGAACAGAGCAGTCAATAATATTTTCGCTTTTTACCTCAGTTTCAAACCCAAGACTTTTTAGTATAGAAATATATGTTTTAATGGGTATGATGATACCTATAAAACTGTTTGCCCATTTTATATCGAGTGTAATATTTTTTGGTTCATAAGTGGTAGGATTACTATCAAAAACTTTTGAAGAAACACGAGCTCCAGATCTTTGTTTAAACAGATCAATTGCTTTGGTGAGTACAGGCAGGCATAGCTGAGTATCTGGTTGTTTTTCGTAGATTTGTGAAGCAAGGGTTCTTTTTTGAAGATATAAAGAACTGCGCCGAACTTTTTTTGGATGATAAACAGGGACAATATAGAGGATGTTTTTGGTGTGTTTGTCTACTTCGGCGATTTGACCACCCATGACACCACATAAATCAACTAACCTACCAGCAGCATCTTCAATTACCAGATCTCCCCCATTAAGGATATTTTTTTGATTATCTAACGTTGTAACCATTTCTCCCTTTGTACTTTCTCTAATAGTAAGCTTTTGGGCAGCAAGTTTATCTAAGTCAAAAATATGACTTGGCATACCATAAAGAATAGTAAGTTCGTTGGTGATATCAACAGCGTTATTGATTGGTCTTTGGCCACACAGTGAAAGCAATGTTTGAGTTTCTTCAGGAGAGTCTTTAATACTGACATTTTCGAAGGAGACGGCGATAAAACGAGGTATTAAAGTACTGTCAATTTTTGTGAAATTGAAAGTGTTAGGAAGATTGGGATAGAGATTAATCTTTTCTTTGTAAGGATCATTTTTCATTTCTGTTTTAATGTCCATTTGGTTAAGAATTGCGGCTGAGTCTCTAGCTACTCCTTGAGAGCTGGAGGTATCGATGCGGTTGGTAATCGACTCAATTTCGTAAAAATACTCTGTTCCAATTTTTTTTATATGGTCGAACGTGGGACCACACAAACTAACACGGTGAGCTAACTCTTCTGGAGTTAAATGAGTATCTAAAAAATAGCGGAGTGATTTGTCGGTAATTTTTATATTCATTTTTTAAAATTGTTTGAGAAAACGAAGATCATCTGTATATAAAAGACGAAGGTCTGGTAAATTAAGACCCGATTTCATCATGAGTACACGTTCAACTCCCCATCCAAAGGCAAATCCTGAGTATATGTTTGGATCAAGCCCACCGTTTTTTAAAACATTGGGATGTACCATTCCTGATCCGCCAAGTTCTAGCCAACCAGATTTACAAAATTTACATGGAGTATCTGCTACCTTTCCCTTTCCGTGACAAAGACCACAACTTATATCAATTTCAAAACTAGGCTCGGTAAATTGAAAGTGATGTGGTCTAAGGCGGATGGTGCGATCTTGACCAAAGTATGCTTTTGCAAAATAATCCATTACCCCAATAAGGTTGGTTATATTGATATTTTTGTCAACTAAAAGTCCTTCAAATTGATGAAACATAGTGTTATGGGAAGTGTCGGCTTGACGTCGATAAGTCTTACTAATATTAATCATCTTAATGGGTGGTTTTTTGACTCTTTCCATTTCTCTAAGCTGACCATTACTAGTATGAGCGGTAAGAACAACATCGTCTGATAAATAAAAGGTTTCTTGATCATCGCGTGCTGGATGATCTTTAGGAATATTAAGACCTTCTGCATAGTACCAATCTGTTTCGACTTCAGGATAGCGTCGACGAACAAAGCCAATCTGAGAAAATATTCTTTCAATTTCTTCAATTGCTTGAGTAATAAGATGTTTACTACCTTTATGCGGTTGAATTCCGGGAACAGTAACGTCAAATGAGTCTTTAGATGATTGATTCAACAACTGGGTCATCATTTCAGAAAGTAGTTTGGAACAGAGATTTTTTAGTTCATTAATTTCTTTACCAATGAGAGGGTTTTCTTTGATGGGAAGTGATTTAAATAGTTTATTTACTTCTCCTTGCCTGCCTAAGTATTTAATATTTGTAAGTTCAAGCTCTTTTACTGTGCTGCACTTTGAAATATCTTCAATTAGACTCGATTTTACTTTCTCAATGATATCTTTATGATTATTGGTCATCTACGGTTAATGATAACAAAAACTCCCCTATTCGGGGAGTTTAAATTGACATATTAAATTCCCCGATTATTTTTTGTTGGTAAAGGAAACGATATTACTAAAAGCATCTGGAAGGTTGACAGCAAGAGCTGCTAGAGCTTTTCGGTTTAGCTTAATCTTTTTGTCACTAAGTTTTTTTATAAAAACACCGTACTTGGGAGCACCGATGATGTTGGAAAGCGCGGCGTTAATACGAGAGATCCAGGTGATTCTCATAGTCTGTTTTCTTTCTTTACGGCCATTGTAGGCGTACTGGCCAGCATGTATTGTGGCTTCAGAGGCAACCTTATACAAGCGATTTCTTGTCATTCGAAAACCTTTGGCAAGGGCGAAGACCTTTTTGTGTCCTTTATGGCGGACTGTACCTGTTTTAACTCTTGGCATTTTTAGATTTCAAGTGGTTTATAAATGAAGCATTTGCTTAATTTTGGTGGCGATTTTACCAGTAACTTCTTGGTAGTGTCTATATCGTCTGATGAGCTTTTTACTTTTTTTTCTTCGCAGGTGACGCATGTAAGGACTACGGCGCAGTACTTTGCCGGTTCCCGTAATCTTGAAGCGTTTCATGACAATTTTTCTGGTCTTTTGTTTTGTTTTGGTCATAGTATTTATTTTTTTTGTTTGATCCCTTCGTTGGGAATCAAACGAAGGGATGATGATTACATCACTTTTTGGGTTTCACCTGAGCGATAAGAAGTTTACCCAAAAACTTGGGAGCTTCGGCAACAGTCGAGACTTCGGCTAGGCCAGTAATGGCCAGATTCATAATTTTTTCTCCGAATTCTTTCTTGGTGATTTGTCTTCCCTGGAATTTTACCACTAATTTGACTCTATCACCAGCTTTTAGGAACTTTTCTGCTTGTCTGATCTTTACACCAAGATCATTTTCTTGCATAAATGGCTTGAGACGAATCTCCTTTGTTTCTTGGCCACCCTTATTTGTGCCTGCTTTTTCTTTTTTATCTTCTTGATATTTATATTTTTGAAAATCAATGATTTTAACGATAGGGGGGGTGGCTTTTTCGGTTATCTCAACAAGATCTAATCCCAAAGCAGAAGCCCTTTCTAGGGCTTCTTTGGTAGGCATGATCCCAAGCTGTTTGTTTTCTTCGTCGATAACGCGAACTTCAGGATATCTGATATTTTGGTTAGTACGGTAATATTTACCCAATTTATTTTTTATTTAAATGATATGTCTGTATTTTACTACAGATTTAGCTTCGAAGTGACAGAACTCGCCTTTCGGTAAAATCCTGTTGGATTTTCCTCAAGGCCGGACTCGCTGCCGTCGCGGCTCCGTCTTTCGAATCCAATTATTGGTCTCAAAACTAAAAATTCCCCGTAAAGGGGAACTTTTCGTTTTGTGGGCCCGACTGGACTCGAACCAGTGACCTCTGCAATGTCAATGCAGCGCTCTAGCCAGCTGAGCTACGAGCCCATCACGGGTGTTATTTTAACATATTAGCCTACGGAAGTGGCGATACTACGCTCATTATTTTGGGTGAATGATGCTCCTTTTGTCTTGGCCATTCCCCAGTATGTTCCCTGTTTTACAGACCTACTCTTATAAATTTCGAGCCAGCTGTTGGCTCGGTTAACTTTGAGACTAAAGAGATGAATTGTTTTTTTGAGATGTTCGAGGTAGTTTTCTTGGTACTCCCCTGCTTCTACTACAGGTGCTTGGATAGCTTTGACGATATTAAGATCAAGTCTTTTTAGTTGTTTACTTAGTTGTTTAAGTTGTTCTCTAATGTACTCAATCTTTTTTTCTGTTTGTACTTCCTTGGAAGAGAAAATCTTGTTCCACTCTTGGGTTCTTTGATTTTGGAACTGTTCAATACGCCTCTTTTCAATTTCCTTTTTGGCTTGAATTTCGGCAAAGATGTTTCGTGGTTGACTTTCTGATTTTCCAATAGAGGGAGATACCATTTGGGAGTTACGAAGAGACTCCAGAAAGTTCTGGATTTTAATATTTCCTGTGTTGTTTCCAGTTGAACCTGTCCAGTTTTGACTCATCTTAGATGAACTTAGCAAAGTTTGAGTAATAATTCAATAGTTTTGCGTCTGTCGAGAATAGCTTTTAGCTGGCCGATCTGATTTTCTTCTATTCCACCAGCTTTGGCAACCTTATTTACCTCTTCGATGGAAGTATTAATTTTTTCTTGTTTGGCGATTTCTAGAAGAATAAGATCAAGTTTGATTGATTCTTCGGCTCTTTTTGCATACTCAGCTTTGACTTCTTCCAAGGTCTTTTTAACGGCCTTAAGGTAGTTTTCAAGAGTTAAATTAAGAGTCTTTGCTTGTTTTTCAAGTTTTTCTAGACTGTAGTTTGTTTCTTCTTCGATGACTGATTCAGGTATGGAAATCTTGATATTATCTAGTAAAGTTTGATAAATCTTTTCGATTTTTGCTTCTTCACTCTCCTCTTTTTTAGTCTTTGTCTTAGTAGCTTTGGTAAATAATTTTTTGTAGTCTCCGACTTTAATTTCTGGATATAGAGGAAGAGAAATTTTGATTATCCAGCCGTCATTGTTTTTGGAGTCGATGTTTTCCAAAACTGGCCTACCTAGAAGACGAAACTTATTTTCTTTGAGGGCCTCACTTACAGCATGATTAAGGACGTGATTTAGAATTTGATTTGATAGCTTGTCTGGATCAATATGATCTTTGGCAATTGCTTTTGGAGCCTTACCTTGTCGGAAACCTTTAACGGTAACCGATTTTATTAGTTCATCTATGGCGTGTTCTTTTTCAATAAGGACTTCTGGTTCAGTAAGAATAATATCAACATGAGAGGTATTATTTTTGGTTTCGTTGGTGACTAGTTTCATTTTGGATTTTTTATTATTTTTTGTCTCATATGGACTTGCCTATCAGTAAAATCCTGTTGGATTTTCTTCAAGGCTGGGCTCGCCAAGATCGTTGTGAGCTTGGTTTCGCTTTTCAAGTCCTCTTTTATTTTCAAATTATATATTTTCCATAAAGGAAAAATATTTAATTTGTGCCGAGAAGAGGACTTGAACCTCCATGGGTTGCCCCGCTAGCTCCTAAAGCTAGTGCGTCTACCATTTCGCCATCTCGGCATTACGGAACTTGGATATTTTACCATTAGAGCTATTCTAAGGCATCAAAGAAGGAGGATACACCATCGGCCCACGACCCATCTGAGGGCGGTGTATAGGTTTTCATTACTTCAGCAGGATCTTTGCTATGGCTACCTTTAAGAAATATTTTGGTGAACTGGGGTGAAATTCTTCTCAGGGCGTCTTCATAACTATCAAATCTAGTTACTTTGTCTCCATATATTCCCCAACCCCAACAGTTGTATGAATTTTCCGGTATATACTTACAAAGATTTGATTCTTGCTGCGCGATGGCTACAAGCCAACGGTAATCAAAGCCATATTGATCGGATAACTCAACTACTAAGTTTGAGTATGGCTCAAGGGGTGATCCATATTTATTTAAGTATTGGCGAATTATTTCTGGTCGAGCATCGGCAGTTTTTATGGAAGTTTGAATTTCTCTGTCAAATGAAGGAAGTGCAGCGAATACTACTGGATCATCAAAGTTAATTTGGGGTTCTCTTATATCCCCCTTTGGGTCTGTAGATAGGGATAGAACTTGATTGTTGGGATGATTTGATATATTCGAATTTATAATAAAAACTATCTCAGCTAGGCTAAGGAAAAGCACAAAAAGTATGATAGCTCTTTTTATCATGATTCACACTAATCGTGTCAGAAAAGAAACATAGTGTCAAGTTTTAGTGCTCCAAGCAAGACTCGAACTTGCAACCTACGGTTCCGAAGACCGGCGCTCTATCCATTGAGCTATTGGAGCATAGCTGTATTTTAACTTATTGATAGGTGTAGATGGTAAAATACTCATGTTTGGGTCAGTAGCTCAGTCGGTTAGAGCACCTGCCTCTTAAGTAGGGTGTCCCGGGTTCGAGTCCCGGCTGACCCACAGTTATGGAATTTCGCCTTTATGGCGTAGTTTTATAATTGAGATTAATACTGGGACGAGAAAGCCGGAAGCGCGACTGGCGCTGAGGCAGGTCATGAAGAATTTTCAGTAGAAAATTACTGAATGACGATGTCCCGGCTGACCCACATTTAAATACTCACTACAAAGGCGAGTTTTACAAAATGTTATTTATTGTAGGATTATAAAGATGAGAGTGCAGTAAGATGTTTTTCGTATATATTGGATAATAGTGAAATTATTGGTATTTACATATGCACCTGCTGGTTTAGGACATTTACGAGTAACTGATGCTTTGGTCGATAGTAAACCAAAAAAATATCCTTATATCATGTTGGGTTCGTATGATAGATTTATTACTTCTGTACACCGTTTTTTTAGTACAAATTTGATTGGTAAATGGATATTTACATCTTTTCAGTATGGCATAATGGAAGATATTGGAACTGCGGTATATAGATGGATTTTGGTTGTTTCAAGTAGGGATATTTACTTACACCTAAAACAGATTCTTGATGAGAGAAGTGATGTGGATGAAGTCTGGGTGGTAGCTACTCATTTTGGAATGGCTCATCAGATTGGAGCTGTCAAAGAGCGACTAATGAAAGAAACAGGAAAGATTGTGAAGTTGGTAGTTCAAGTAACCGATGATACTTCACAACACATTTGGTGTATTAGGGGAGCAGACCTTACTTTTGTTCCTAGTCATATTACAAAAAATAAACTGGAAAGTTACGCGAAATGGAAGAAAATGGATTTGTTATTTGAAGTTATTCCCTATCCAATTTGTCCGGCACTGACTAAAAAACTGAGTGACTCGAGTTTAAGAAGTAAGGCTTTTTTATCATCAAACAAACAGATCAATATATCAGTACCCATTTCTGGTGCGGCGGTGGGCTTATCATTTGTTTCGAAGTTGATTTCATTAGTCACGAAAAAGTCAAGTAGATTTAAGTTTTGGGTATTGGCAAAAAAGTCTGTTTATACGGACATGTTTTTATCTACTTTGTCAAAGTTGCCCAATGTAAAACTGGTTACTGGAAGAAATGACAACGAAATGATTAGTTTGTATGAATTGATGTATCAAGATAATTTGATGCATATGGAGATTACCAAGCCTAGCGAGCAAGCATTTAAGGCAATTTTGCCTCCAAATCTTGTTGGTGGAAGCATTTTGTTGTTTTCATCTCCCGTTGGAAGGCAAGAATATGAGAATATTGATTTTTTAGAGAGACAGGGATTAATGCCTCGGTCAAATTATAGTGGGAAAGTGAATAAAGATTTTCTGGATAGTGTACCTCGAGCAGTTCGATTGTCAAATGATCCAAAAATTGCGGCGGATTTTATTCTTTGGGGTTTAAAGTCTGGACTGTTTTCAAAAATGAGTTCATCAAAATATAAATTTACAGATAGTACTCTATCATCTGGTGAGGTTGGTTCAGAAGGTGCAAATGAGTTTTGGAAGAAGACGATAAGGTATTTTGGTTGACATAATAGTAAAAGGAGTGGTATTGTTAGTGTAATATGGACACGAAAGAGACATACGATGCGTCAAAGTTTGAAAAACCTTCGGTGACGGTTGATGTGCTATTTTTTACGATTAAGGAAGGTATGTTACAGGTTTTATTGATCAAACGAGCTGCGTGGCCATATGATAGTAAATGGGCTTTACCTGGTGGTTTTGTAAGGATGAATGAAAGTTTAGATGAGGCAGCTCAAAGAGAAATATGTGAAGAGTGTGGAGTAAAAAATTTGTATTTGGAGCAGCTTTATACTTTTGGGGATCCAAAACGTGATCCAAGAACACGTGTAATTACAGTTGCTTATTACGCCTTAGCTCCAAGTACAGAGATAAAAGAAGTTCAGGAAGAAGAAGTAAGAGAGGCAAAGTATTTTTCAATTAATGACTTACCAAAACTAGCATTTGACCACAAAGTCATAATTGAAAAAGGATTTGAAAGGTTAAAGAGTAAGCTGGGTTATAGTAATATCGTTTTTGGTTTACTCCCAAAGACATTTCCCCTATCTGAAGTACAAAAGATATATGAAATAATTTATGGTCGAAGTATAGATAAACGGAATTTTAGAAAATGGATACTATCATCTGGTTTGGTTGTTTCCACGGACAAGAAGTCGGCTGGTTTGGCCCATAGGCCAGCATTGTTGTATAGATTTGTTAAGAATGAGGTGGTGACGTTTAAATAATTTTTTGTCTCTTGTAGTAACAAATAATATTTTTAAGTTGAAGATATGGGGTGGCTGACCGGGGATCGCCGTAAACTAAAATCCTTTGGATTTTGTTTTCGGCCCGACTCACCAGGTTCGTTACGAAACTGGTTCCGTCATTCTCCCCCGGTATTGTCTCAATAAATAATAAATCCACCACAAGGGCGGATTTATTATTCTTGGGGTGCTCAACGATGAGCTCCTAGAACCGATTATACAAGAAATCACCACCCTATATAAGGTATTCGGTCACAAGAACTACGCTTTTGCAACGGTGTAGTTTTTTTATTGCTATGAAACAAACCCAAATCAAAACTACTAATTCTGAAATATCTAAAACAGATGATCCACTTGGAGTTGATGTAATTGCTAATGCAGACGGCGCGGACGAATTACAAAAAGCTTTTGATGTAGCCAGTGCCACTTTCCAAAATACCTTTGATCACCAACCTCTATTGAAATTGCAGGAAATAGCAAAGGAAATAGAATCTGGCTCTATGGGCGAGGATGCCATTAAGAGATTTATCGACAAATTTCAGGAAGTTACGATGATAGATGGCGTTGCAAACGGTAAGGTAGTTGAGGGGTCGGTTAATAACTGGCACCAAAAACACGTGATTAGGCTTAGAAAGCAACTTATATTGGAACATGAAGCGAGAACTGCCTCCGAGTTAATGATTATTGATCTCGCAATTAATGCTTATTTTAGAAGTCTTCAAACGTCAAAGGTTTACAGCAGCCTTATGCAGAACAAAGATGGCACGGTGAATTACGACCAATTAAAGATAAACATGCTAAAAGAGCTTGGCAAGCAAATCGAAACCGCAAGTAAACATTTCACTTCAGCCATAACTTTACTAAAAGAGATGAAACAACCGCGAATCAATATAAAGGTAAATTCAAAGCAAGCATTTGTCGGTCAGAACCAACAATTTAATAAGAACGCTTAATGATTTCGGAAAAATTTTATGAATAAGTTATCTGTTGAGGATTGTCAAAAATTATCAATTTTATTCCTAGAATCATCTTCTCGAGCTCAATCGCCAATCGAGGTAAACAATCAGTTAATTGAATTGACGTGGTCTAAGTGTAACTATGGCGGTGAGAGGGTATGGTTTTTATGTCCCGCTTGTAACAAACGAATTGGAACACTCTACCGCAAACCATTAAGCGATATTTTCTTATGCCGTCATTGCCTTAACTTAACCTACAACCTTAGAAAATATCATCGAGCGCCTCAAGAAGCAGCGATTAAAGCTGTAAATAGAATGCGAAAAGCTGAAAGTGCGCCACATGGCACATTTGAAGCAACAAAGCTGTAGCAAATATCTTTCCAATTCTGTAAAATATGGAAGTAAGTATAAGATATACTAAGGTAAGATTAATATGAAAAACGCAATCATCTTTCATGGTACAGGGTGTACGCCTAATTCTTATTGGTTTCCAAAAACTAAAGATTTTCTTGAAAACCTTGGTTATGACGTTTGGGTTCCCCAACTTCCCGATGCGGACAACCCAGTGCTTTCGAAATGGTTGCCAGTTGCTCTAAGTGGAAAATATAACGAAGAGACAATAATCATCGGTCATTCAGCTGGTGGCCCGTTAGTTTTAAGCGTTTTGGAAAATATAAACGTCACCATTCATAAAGCAGTAATGGTTGCTGGATTTGCTAGAAAACTTCGTGGGGACAAAGAAACTCAACCCATTCTTCAACCAGAATATAACTGGGATAAAATCAAAAAGGCTGCAAAGGATATTATCTACATAAATTCTCAAGATGACCCTTGGACCATTGACCAGGAAGAAGGTTTGTATATGTGGAAGAAGACAGGTGGCACTTTAATTTGTCGAGAAGGTGAAGGACATATGGGATCAGATAGTTTTCACCAACCATATACTAGTTTCCCATTACTAGAAAAATTGCTTGAAGTTAAATACACTCGTTCATCGATAGATGGCTCAGATAAATTATGAAATATCCAGTTGTGTCAATAAAAACAACAGACGGACTAGATCTCGAAGGATTATTCTTTGAGCCTGAGAACCACACTGATTTAATTAAGATTCACATTCATGGTACTTCGGGGAGTTTCTTCTTTAACAACTATTATGAGAGATTAATTAGCTCTTCCCTCGATTTGGGTATTTCTCATCTCACCACAAACAACAGGGGCGCAGGAGTTTATGAGGTTGAAAAAGGAACAGTGTCTCATGGCGCTTCCCTTGAAAAGTTTGAGGATTGTGTCCAAGATATCGATTCCTGGATAGAGTTTGCCCTAGCCAAAGGATACAAACGCATAATTCTTGAAGGCCATAGTTTTGGTACTGAAAAATCAGTTTACTACATGAACAGAGGCAACCACGCAGATAAAGTGGTCGCAGTAATCCTGATGGGTTTTTCTGACAATGTTGGTACTCAGCAAAAGTTCGAGAAAAAGATTGGCCACAGTTATTTTGACGAAGCTAATGCTTTGGTTAAACAAGGTAAAGGAGAATATTTACTTGCAGATATGGGTGGTTTGGCTGGCGAAATGCCTATTAGTGCCCAAACATACCTTAACTTTTTTTCTCCAGATTCAGAAAACTCCAAAGCCTTACCGTTGAGACAAGGGAAAGATTTGAAGTTCTTCCAAAATATAAAAGTCCCAGTGCTTGGCGTTATTGGCGATAATTATGACGGCGAGTACACAATTATTCCCATTGAAGATGCTGTTGAACTACTAAAATCGGAAAACAAGCTAGCAGAGGCATACAAGATTAAAAGCTGTGATCACGGCTTTAATGGCAAAGAGCAGGAAGTAGTTGAGGTGATTACCGACTTTCTTAAAAGGAGGGTCCTGTCATGAAAGTCATACTGACAATGGCCATATCAGCCAATGGAATTATTGCTACCAAAACTGGCAGTGAAGATTTTTTATCTCATGACAATTGGCTACAGTTCGTTAATCTGGCTAATAAAGTAGGCTGCTTTATTTGGGGTAGGAAGACGTACGAAGCAGTCATTAAGTGGGAAGGTGATTATCTCAGTGACCTTAAGAATGTTAGGAAAATTATAGTTTCTCATTCCCCAATGGAATTAAAGGAAGGTTTTACTTTAGCTAATTCTCCAGAGGATGCTTTGGCAAAATTTGAAAAGGAAGGATTTTCAGAAGCAATCATTACAGGAGGATCTACACTCAATAGTGAGTTTGCCAAACGAGGACTAATT
>DATIKJ010000029.1:0-10581 GCA_035477615.1 Spirochaetia bacterium
ACCCGCCTTTATGGTGGGTTTATTTTATGAATTGGATTAGGGGAATTGGACCTGACGGAGCCGCGACTGGCGGCGAGTCGCGCTCAGAGGCGAGCCAGCAGGCGAGACCGAAGAGGCCGACACTCCCCTCACCCGCTCCAAAGTATCAGGGATATAATTTAGTTATATGAAAGAAGAAATTTCTAGAGTACTGACAGAGGGTTTGGTAGGAGGATATGCTGGAAAAGGTAAGGTATCCAGTGTAGAGAGAGCAATTTTTCCTGGTAAAGCAAGTCATTTGGAATATAGCTCGGGTGATATTTATCATGATGAGTGGTTTGTACCTTCGTATTTAGGAGGAGGACAGGAGTTAGTTAGGGTAGGAAATGAAATGTTTACCAGGCTTTATGGTGGAGGAACTCCTTCTCCTGAAAAATTGGCTGAATTGGGAATTACGGTGGAAGATATTGGAGAATACTTAAAAAGAAAAATCGTTGAGTTGGGAGACAAGACACGATTGTTTGAGGAGTGCAATCCGGAGTCTGATGGAGATTGGCAATACAAATATGAAATTTTAATGAATGATTCAAATATCCCAGTAGTAGTGTCGGCAGAATCAATTGTATATAGGGAAATACGGGTACATTTGCACCCATTTATTCTTTCGCCGTTAGTGTAATACAGTTTTTACTTCTGAATAATATGGTTATATCTTAATATTTAGGCTGCTTCGCTAATAAGATGTTTTTGGGTTAAAATATATCTGTGCGCCGGGGTGGTGAAATGGTAGCCACGCGGGACTTAAAATCCCGTTCCCTTTAAAGGAGTGCGGGTTCGATTCCCGCCCCCGGCACTCTCACAGACTTGACATAACTTATAATATAAGGTATTATCATGTCTGTAGTTTTGACACAGGTTATTCTGTGATCCTGATCTTTTATATTCTAAGGAGATAAATCTTGAATACAAATCTTAGTGTTGCAACAATTGAAGCAATATTAGTTGGAAAATTTCTTTATGAAGAAAAACGAAGTGCTCAATATTCTCAAAGAATTCAAAACGCTTTAGGTGTGCCAGTACCAACCACAGATTCAAAAGAATTAAGCGATCAATTAAAAATGTTTATGGCTGGTTCAATTGCAAAAAAATTGTTTAGGAATGATCGCTCAGATTCTTTGTTTTCTGTTGATGAATGTGATCAGCTGATCTTTGATCATCTTTATAAGAAATTTGAAGATGATACAAATGTCAATGATGAAGATAAGCGATTAATCATAAATAGCGTCAAACTGATGGTGAGTGGAATGGTCGATTCAATTATGAGTTTAGTTGATGGACCAGATCCGTACGATCAGTATTTCAAGATTATTAACACCATTGAATTTTTGGCAAATGAGGAGTGCTTGCCATTGGATGAGCCTCTTCCAGATGAGCTTTACGATGAAGTAACTCGCAGAATTTATACAAAGGAAGAATATGTTTCTTTAAACGAAAAAGGTCTGAAGCTAATATCGGATCCAGAAGCACTTCTAAAAGTATTAATGAAACCAGTGATTGACAATCTTTTGAAAGATCTCGATCCTGAGTTTATTCAAGAAATGCGTGAGGAGATTGAAGTTGAGATGAAAGAACTTGTTTCTTTGCAATTCGCTCCTTTGTTCGAAAAATTGGGTAAAGTGACGAAAGAAATCGTCACGGAGGAAACAAACCGCCTTTACGCCCTGTAGACTAAACACTCCTCTTGCGTGTCACTATTGACCTTCGCAAGAGGATTTTTTATTGTCAAATAGTGTATTTGCTCTTGATAAGTTAAAATACAGAATATGATCCGGTAGCTCAGCTGGATAGAGCGACTGCCTTCTAAGCAGTAGGTCGACGGTCCGAGTCCGTCCCGGGTCACAGTAAAGAAAACCCTCCTTGCGGAGGGTTATTTTATTTAGCGACTTCTTTTGATGGCATTAAGGTAAAGTTCATTGAACTCGTCTGAGCCGATAACAGGAAGGTCCATTTCTAGTCGAAGTGGAAGCAGAATAGAAACGTTTTCACCATATTTTCTTTTAAAGGCAGTTCTTAAACATTGTTTGAGAACACTATGTACTTCTTGTTGTGAGCGATCAATCTCTTCGGATACTTCAGTCATGAGATTGATATACTTTCCTTTACTGAGTTGGAGCATCTGCCCATTGGAGTCAAATCCATTTTGCAGAAAGCGACTGATGATATAGTCGATTTCCATATATGGTAATCCTAATTGGTCTGTTGCCAGATTGTTTACCGAAACTCCAAGACCGTCTCCTGGCTTAGAACTTAGTACAGAATATGGGATGTTCATAAATTCTCCGAGATCGTAGACCTCGGCTTTGGTGAGTTCTTGGATGATTTTGACATCACCTTCATCACCATGGCGAGTCCAGAAACCCATGAAATACTCAGATAGATCATCGGTATCAATGTAGATACCGTTATAAAGCTGGGCGAAGTGATATAGGGCAATCATGCGCAAACGGCACTTAATGTTTCCTTGAGCAATTTTTGCCCGAGGGTGATCTGGGGGAATCAGTTGTAGAAGTGGTGAGGAGTCGTACCAAGATGAAAGGTCAAAAAATTGTAAATTAAAACCAAGTGTACTGGCCAGATCCATAGCTTTAACTAGATCCTGAGGATTACTATGGACATCGAGAAAAGAATAATTGATTTTGAGAGGGTAGCCTTCTTCCATAAGCCATTTTTGGGTTTTAAGGCCAATGGCACCAACGACAGCTGAGTCGATGCCTCCAGAAACGCCAAGAATGATTGTTTCCAGTTTGGCGTTTTTAATGTATTCGGCCAAACGACGAGTCGCTTGGCGAATGATTAAAGCTGCTTGAAGTTCAGTCAGTATTTTCAAACCTTCCTCCTAAATGAGTTTTAAGGTACTATCGGTTTCGTAGTATATCATCTAAAACAGAATTGAAAATATTTACTTGCAAATCTCTTTATTATGGGATATAATGTTGTTTATCGAAGTACATTTCAAAACGGAGGTGAGTAATGAGTGTTCAGGCATTGATTATTAAGGCCGTAAATATACGAGAAAAAGGAGACCCGGCCGGTGCCTTAGAAACTTTTTGCGAGGCAATGAGGCTATCGGAAAATCCAATTGAGCAAGCCGAGATTATGGGGCAAATGGCTCTTTGTTATCAGCACTTAAATGATCTCGACATGGCGGTAATTTTATACAATGCCGCTGCTGATACTCTGAGCCAGCACGCCGATGTAGTTGGTGTGGCGCGAATGCGTCGTCAGTTATCGTCAATTCAGCTATACCGTGGTGACCTTGATGGAGCATATGAGTTGGCCTTAAAGGCGCGAAGCTCTATTGTGAGCCATGGTTACAGACCCAACGATCTGTGTCACATGACGCACGGGATCATCAAGGTGCTCTACAAAAAGAGACAGGGCAGAGATTTTTCTTCTTGGTTTAGCTACACCAGCGAGATCTGGAGTTGGTTGATGATCGAAGCCAAGGAGATAAGGCAAATGTACCCAAGGGAGAAGTCAATCGCCAGGGACGTGTGGTTCACAGGTTTCCTGGCCGACCTGGGAATGTTTTTCCCCGTGCTTACTTTTCCATTTGGATTGCTCGGTTACCTGATTGCCAAGTCCAACGGTTTGGGACTGCGCGTAGCACAGTTCAAAAACCGCAGTATGTAATTTAACTAAAACCCTCCTAGCGGAGGGTTTTCTTTTAGTAAATATTTTTTAGTTCTTCTCGATGACGACGACGTTCGATATTGGTGAGATATTTTTTTCGGAGACGTAGACTTTTGGGGGTGATTTCCAGTAGTTCGTCGGACTCAAGGAAGTCGAGACATTGTTCAAGTGAGTATTTGATGGCTGGGGTGAGTTGAATAACACCATCGCTGGATTTGGAGCGCATGTTGGTGAGGTGTTTACCTTTGGCGGCATTGATTTCAATATCTTCGTCTTTGGAGTTCATACCCACGATTTGACCTTCATAGATATTTTCACCCGCCTCAACAAAGGTAACACCACGTTCCTGAGCCGCCTGAAGGCCGTAGGAAAGGGCCTCACCAGATTCTGAGGCAATTAATGCTCCCTTGCGCATTTTAGGGAGAAATGGGCCAACTGGTTCGAAACCGGTAAACTGTGAGTTAAAAACAACAGTTCCTTTGGTAGCTGTTAGAAGAAGAGATCTTAAACCGAGAATAGTACGAGTAGGCATGAGGTAAACAAACTCCATTTCTTGTTCGTTAATGGGCTCCATGTGTTTGAGGTGTCCGAGTCTTTTGCCAATTTCTTGGGTAATAGTACCTAGGTATTCTTGAGGAGCAATGATGTTTACTTCTTCCATTGGCTCACATTTTTGGTCATTGATAGTTTTGTAAATAACTTCTGGTTTGCCAACTTCAACTTCGTAACCTTCGCGTCTTAAGGTTTCCAAAAGAACAGCTAGATGGAGTTCACCTTTACCAGAAACCTGATATTTGCCACTATCAAGTTTTTCTAGCTTGAGAGAAAGATTCGTTTCTAATTCGTGAGCTAAACGTTCTTCTATTTGTCTGGCTGTAGTGAAGTCACCTTCTATTCCGCAAAAAGGAGAGGTGTTGGGTCCGACGGTGACATGGAGAGTTGGTTCGGTAATTTCGGCGCTAGGAAGAGGTTCAGTGTCCCCTACTGTAGAGATTGTTTGACCGATTTTTGCTTCCGACAAGCCGGAAAGTGAGACGATATCGCCTGCATAAGCCTCTTCAACAGCACAGCGTTCTAATCCCTTGGAAACAAAAATTTTATCTACAGTTCCTGGTTTGTTGGTTTCGCCAAGAAGGAGTATTTTTTGACCGGGCTTAACAGTACCTCTAAAGACTCTACCAACCATAATGCGGCCGAGATGATTATCATAATTTATGGACGAACAAAGCATTTTGAATAATCCACTTTCGTCATTTTTTGGAGCAGGAATGTAGCTTAATACTTCATCGAGTAAGGGAACAACATTACCATCTTGATTAAAGTCTTCTGGAATATTTTTGAAAACTTTTCCGGTTTTACTAACTGAATAGAGTACGGGATACTCCAATTGATCGTCTCTAGTGGCTAACTCTAAAAAGAGATTACCTACTTTGTGTTCAGTAGCGGAGATGTTGGCGTTGGGTTTATCAATTTTGTTGATAACAACAATGACTTTTAAATCTAGTTGAAATGCTTTTTTAAGTACAAATCTGGTTTGAGGCATGGGACCTTCTTGAGCATCGACAATAAGAAGTGCACCATCGGCCATACCAAGAGTACGCTCGACTTCCCCGGAAAAGTCAGAGTGGCCGGGAGTATCAATAATGTTTATTTTGGTACCTTTGTAGTTAACGGAGATGTTCTTTGCAAGAATGGTGATACCTCTTTCTCTTTCTAGCTCATTACTATCCAGAAGAGTGGTCTGATTCATCTCTTCTTCGTTGTCACGAAAAATATGTGATTGCTTGATAAAAGCGTCAATAAGAGTGGTTTTGCCGTGATCAACGTGAGCGATGACCGCGATGTTTCTGATGTTTTGCATAGTTTGGATTTGGACAGTTTTGGGCGCCAGGCAAGCGATTAACTTGATTATTATACACCCTATGGGGTATGTTTACTAGCTATTTACCGAACTTGTTACTGAGTTTTACAAGGTGAGCAGAATATACTATCTGGCGTACTTCACCATCTTCACTTTCGATTTGATCAGTGTCGGCAATTTTTTGATACTGTTGAAGGTAGGTAGATAAGGCGCCTTTAAGCTCTTTTAGTTCTTGGCGCATGTCTTTTATTTTTTGGTTTAGTGAAGCATTGGAAGGAGATTTGAGAACATTTTGTTTGGCTTCGGCCTTTTTTTTGTTGACCTCTTTACCTTGGTCTGCGGCTTCTTTGTATCCAGCGTCGTTTGTCAGGACATCGTTCATCATTTCTACTTGTTTTCCTAGTTCTGTTTTAACCGTGTCAATGTGTGAGATGTGAGTTTTGATGAGATTTTCGATGGCGAAAAGATTAGTAACCTCTTCGTTGGTACCAACTGGTAATGTAGTTTGGGTATTTTTGTCTTCCATTAGTATTATTTAGTAAATGTTTTGTGCACGATTAATTCTATATCAAAATACTCTATTATAATGAGATATTTTCTAGAGTGATTCTTGTTCGGCCTGGATTTCTTCCATTTCTATTCTTATTTCTTCAGAAATTTCTTTTTCTATTTTGGCTACAAGCAAGTCGAGATCTTGATGACTAAATGATGATTTTATAATTTTTATTTTTCCTGTTTGTATCATGTTTTCAAAAACGTTCTGTTCTTTATCACTTAAAGCACCATACCCTTTTGTTTTGAAGTATTTTTTGGGATTACTAATATCTATATTCATGTCGTGGGTAACAATGAGATATTGATTAAATTGTTCTTTTTCATTTACTTTGATGGTTGTTTTTTCGACTCCTTTTCCAAAGTGTTTTAATCCGTGCTGATCACAGTCTTCTCTTTCGTTTATAAAGTTTGCAACTTTGTTTAAATTTTTGTGAAAGTAGGAAAATTGAGAAAGACAACGTCGATCAAGTCGAAAGCTTGATTTGGCTTCACCAACTCCAATAACTTTTAAGGTTTTTCCATTAATGTCGGTTTCTACAAAAGAGATGTCGGGGTTTCTGAGATGTGATAGTTCTTGGTAATTATATCGGTCGGGATTATGAAAAAGGGTTGTTAGTTGTTCGTCAAGACCAACTTCTATCCTACCCTTTTCTATATCATCATATTTTTTGACAATCTCTTTGGGGGAAGATTGATTTGAAGACAAGTTGTAGATACTATTTTCAATTTTGACAAGCTCTTCAAAAAGTATCCCTTGGACAATAAGTATGTCAGGTGTTTGGCTATTGGGAAACTCAACAGCATTGGCTTTTAAACCAGCTTTAAGCAGTCTTGATAGGTTTTTTATATCGGGTAATTCTTTAAGAATATTTCTTTGTCTTTCGAGTAGTTTTTCATCATTATTGTCGGGACTAGAGATGATTTCGAGGTATACACGTGCTCTTTTATCTTTGGATTTTTCTATCTTCTTATTTTGTTCTTCAATAATGTTTGGTTGTTCCGATGATTCAGGCATAAATACACTATAAACATTTTCTATGTGATAAGGCAATAGTGAGTTTAAAAATTAACTTAGTTTTTCTTTGAGTTTTGTCAGCATTTCTAGAGTCATCTTTGAAAGATCAAATTCATGTTGCCAACCCCAGTCGGTTCTTGCATCGCTATCATCAATCGATTTTGGCCAGGAGTTGGCAATATTCTGACGATTGTCTGGTGAGTAAGTCACTTCACAAGATAAGTGCTTATTGATTTCTGCTGCTAATTCATCAGTACGGAAACTAATGGCTGAAAAGTTGTATGGTTTGTACTCTGTAAGTTGTTCCTGAGGTTTTCTCATCAGTTCTAGTGTGCCCCTTATGGCATCATCCATGTACATCATAGGTAAGACGGTGTCGGCAGAAACAAAGCAGTCATATTTTCCATTTTTAATGGCCTCATAAAAGATAGCGACGGCGTAGTCTGTGGTTCCCCCGCCTGGCTCAGCCTTCCAACTAATGAGACCTGGATAACGAATAGTACGAACATCAAGATTATATTTTTGGTGATAGTAACGACAAAGGAGTTCACCAGCTACTTTGGTTACTCCGTACATAGTGGTTGGTTCGAGAATAGTTTTCTGAGGCGTGTTGTCTCTTGGTGTTGTGGGACCAAAAGCAGCGATAGAGCTGGGCCAAAACACTTTGATATGGTTCGATACAGCAATATCGAGAATGGACTTTAGACCAACAACATTTATTTTCCAGGTTAGGTCTGGGTCTTGTTCACCTCTTGCGGACAAGAGTGAGACAAGATGATAAATTTCACCAATGTTGTAATGAACAACACACGCTTGGAGTCTTTCTTTGTCGAGAATATCAAACTTTTCGGATATACCATCGAAGTTTTCAGGAATATTGATGTCCATGGCAATGACATTATCTTTGCCGTGGAGGTCTTGAAGGCTCTTAACTAGTTCGCTACCAATTTGGCCAAAAGCGCCGGTAACTAAGATTCTTTTTGAGTTTTCCTCCATCATTTAATATTACAACCTTGATGTGTAAGAGGGAAAGAGTTTTGTTGCCGAGCTAGGATTCGAACCTAGGATATCCTCCTCCAAAGGGAGGCGTCCTACCACTAGACGACTCGGCAATATAAGCTATATTTTATCATCAGCCTCGATAAATTACTCTGTGGGCTCTTGGGCAAGGGCGTAAAGGTTGTTATTTAGATCTGAATCAAGTACTAACACCTCTTCATTGTGATTTCCCTTAAGTTTTATGTAATTACTGATTATCTCTTTTACACCAGCCCTTACGTTCTTTGTGTTTTGGATTGCCTCATAATCTATAAATTTGAGATTTGAAAGTTTAAAACTGGAAAAGTGATTTAATCTACTGGGAATCTCTATGTGATAGACGGCGACCTTAATATCAGTAATATTAATAAACATTATAGGTTTATTATGTTCTGGAATGATTGAGTATGGGAATTGTTGATTTACAACCATGTCGGTGAAAACTTCGTTTTGAAGTACTCTAGTGATTGAGTCTTTGATACTTTCACCCACCTTTGAGTGACCCATGGGGAGTGACAGATCACCTTTTCTTCCAAGCGATGTATTTGAAAGACTTATGTCATTTCCGATTAGGATTCTATTTTTAAGTTTGGGGGTAGTGATAATGAGAGCTGTTCCCTGCCTCCTTGTAAGTCCAAGTCTAGTGTAATGAAGAATACGGTGTAGGGTGTTAGTAGAGACTTGAAGTAGATGAGGTGCAAAGCGGTGGTAGATTTTTTCGAGAGGGATTTTGTAGTTAGCTAATAGGGTTAGAATATATAGAGACTCGGATATTTTTGAGTTTGGTCCAGCTGACTTAATTACGCCAAATTTTGAGAGTAAACGAGCGTAGCTAGCAAAAGATATTGGAATACTATGATGATGTTTTTGGAAGACCTTATCTATTGAGCCACAGATAAAATATTCAGTGATAAGATTTTTCTCGAACTTAATCTGTTTATTATTATCTGCCACAGTATAGATTATACCTTTTGAGCGGGAAACGAGACTCGGATTACGTTAATTCCTTTCAGGAATTACTTCATCACCGACTCGCCGGGTTCGTTACGAAACCGGCTCCGTCATTCTCGTCTCTACTTTTGCCCAACAAATATCCCTCCACGAGGGAGGGATATTAATTGGAGCTGGGGACGGTACTCAGCTCGAACCTACCATTACCATTATGGCTATTTCTCAATCTATACCGTCCTATAACCCCAGATCTTATTTTAAAACTTAATTTGCTCAAGATCCGAATGCACATTTCAAGTTTTAAGAAATATCAGGAATAGTTTTCCCCTTTACTAGTTCACCACAACCCGCAAGTATGTCTTGACCATCACTTGAAAATCTACAAGTTTCCACCCTCAAATCATTTAATCGAGATTCGAACAAGTCTGCTTCTGAAGAAGAAAGCACAGCATCTTGATTAGTAGAGTTTAAATCGGATATCTTTAAAACAAAACCTTTTCTGTCTTTTAATAACTCAGACAGTCTTTGAACATCTGCGTCTGTGTCATTAAACCCCCTTACAAGTACATAGTTTAGCTTCACTCTTGTCCCAGTCATTTCAGCATACTTTTCTGCAGTTTCAACCGTTTCTAAAATGGGAGATGTGTGTGGCATTAATTTTGCTCTTTGTGAATCATTTGAAGCGTGTAGAGAAATGTGTAATTTAATAGGAATTGGATATACACCTTCCACAACTTCTTTTCCCAATTGCAAAATTTGTTGTAAATTAAATCCAATAGTGGATAAAGTTGCGCGTGATCTAGGATATAATTTACCTAGTTGAATAATTGATTCTTTGACAGCTCTAATATTTGCAAACGGTTCTCCCATACCCATAAATGAAAAAATAATTCCATTGGAAGTTGATGGTGTAGGAACACTTTCCAAAGAATTTATTGCTTGATCGACAATTTCCTTGCTATCTAAGCTTCTTATAATCCTTTTTGGTTGACCAGGATAAAATTCAAAAGGTTCTGTGGATCGGCAAAAACCACAACACATTCCGCAGCCAATTTGAGTTGACAAACAAACGACCGATTCTCCATCCACTTCATACCTACCAGACTCAATTGTGGTAAATCCCTCGGATTTTGTTATCTGAACTAGTTTTGCCGAGTTTCCATCAGAAGATTTCAATATTTTATCAACGGTTACAGAACGACTTTGAAGCTGTTTGTAGTTTTCACAACTCATAAGCTATTTTAAGTCTAAATCCCTTCTTTGGGATAACATTTTTCAAGATTAATGACTACTATTTATTTCTCTTGGTTCGAACCTGCTTTTTAATCGTTTTATTGGACAATTCGTAATTTTACGAATTTAGTCCCATCTGGAGCGGGAAACGAGACTCGAACTCGCGACCTTCTCCTTGGCAAGGAGACGCTCTAGCCAACTGAGCTATTCCCGCAATGTGCCAAGCTGAGGAGTCGGACCTCAATCTCGTGTTTTT
>DATIKJ010000030.1:0-39293 GCA_035477615.1 Spirochaetia bacterium
TGATATGACACGAGAGAGATTTGAAGAAGCATTCCAGGCGAGTTTGGCTAATGGTATTGGTAACTTGTGTGCTCGAGTTGCAGCAATGTCAGATAAAGAATCCTTGACGGTGCCGTCAGAAAAATTGAGTATTAGAAAAGAAGTGGTGGAGAAATTGGGAGGATATAGATTTGACGAGGCAATGGCTTTGATTTGGGAAGAAATAAAAAGAGCAGACTCTTTGATTAATCAAAGACAAGTCTGGAAACTCGAAGGGGAAGAGAGAAAAACAGTTTTAACCGAACTGGTAAAAATTATTCGCCAGATTGGAACTGACCTCTTACCCTTTATGCCTGAAACGGCCGAAAAAATCATGGCTCAGTATGGGGTAGAGGAAATAAAGAAGGCAGAAAATTTATTCCAGAGATTAGTTTAGTTTTCTCTGTGATAGAATGTTCCCAACTAAAGAACTTTTAAAGGAGGATATTTTGGAAGGAAAAATTGTATCTCAGATGCAATTTGGTGGTGGAGTACGTGATTATGTGAGATTTGGAAAAGAAATAAAACGCCTGGTCGTTGCAGTAAATAATAGCTGGGTAGCGATTACCCCTTACGAAGATCATATATTTGCATTACCTCATTTCAGTTTGGCCCAGGATAACTGTACTGTACTTGGAGACATTGAAGTACCAGACGAATTGGTCAAACAAGCCATAGAAAGTACAGAACTGCAAAAGAAACTGTTTGATCAGGTAGAAGAGCTTTTAAAAAAGACTTAGATGTAAGACGAGCAAGGGAAACCTTGCTCTTTTTGTGTAAAATTGCATTGATATGCTAATTGATACACACTGCCACTTGACGGATGCGAAGTTTACAAATGTAAAAAAGACAATTGAAGAGGCACAAGAAATAGGAGTAGAAAAAATATTTATCCCTTCCGGAAATGTAGAAGACTCCAAGCGATCCGTTTTGATTGCCGAACAAGAGGATTTGTTTGCTATGGTGGGAGTACACCCTGAAGATATAGAGAGTGTAAATGATATTGATCAAATGCTTTACGAGCTGGAAGAGATAGTGAGTAAATCAAATAAGGTGATTGGAATCGGAGAGATAGGCCTAGATTTTTATTGGGACAAGGAGAAAAAGTCTAAAGAAAAACAGTTGGCAATTTTTGAGTCACAGATGGAGTTGGCAGTGCGACTAAAGCTACCAGTGGTGGTACATATGAGAGAAGCCGAAGAAGAGATACTTGCAGTCATGAATAGCTTGGAAAAAATACCTCGAGGACAGTTTCATTGTTTTGCAGGTAGTGAGTCATTTCTTAATTTTGTGCTCGATAAAGGCTTTTATGTGAGTTTTGCAGGGAATATTACCTATAAATCGGCTCAAGAGCTGCGTAGATTACTGAGGCTGGTGCCTGTGGAGAGGCTGCTTTTGGAGACTGATGCCCCCTATTTGGCGCCTGAACCTGTGCGTGGGAGCGTAAATACCCCAGCGAATGTTAAAATAGTAGCTACGGCGATTGCCCGTGAACTTGATTTAGAAACCAAAAATATAATTGACCAGACCGGAAAAAATGCTTTATGTTTGTATTCTTTAGATATCTAATAAATAAATATCCCCATGGAAGCCAAAGAGTATTGGAGATATTACCTGGCTTTGTGAGTTGGATGTTTATTCTCTTCCCTGTATGGGGATCAATTTTTTGGCCTGTGGGCGTGGCCTATTTCATCATTAGTTTTAACGTTTATTGGCTATATCGCTCGGCCACTTTATCTGTTGCCTCTGTGTTGTCTTATTATCGAATAAAGGCAGCGGAAAAATATGACTGGATGGGAGATGTACGTGGCTTTGCTGATTGGCAAGAAGTAAAACATGTTATTGTTTTACCAACATATAAAGAGCCGGGGGATATATTGGTACGTACACTGGAAGCTTTAGAAAAACAAACACTGGGTGCCAAGCAAATAATACCTTTGATTGCTATGGAAGAGAGAGCTGGTGAGGATATTAATGAGAGTAGGGTAAAACAGTTAAGAGATATTTTCGAAGGGAAGTTTGCAGCACTATTGTTTACCTATCACCCGGCTAATTTAACTGGTGAAGTGGTCGGGAAATCTAGTAATGCTGCTTGGGCGGGGAAAGAGTTTCGAAAAGAGCTGAAGAAACATAAAGACTGGGATATAGACAAGATGACGATTTCTTCGGTGGACTGTGATGTGTCGCTACACCCTAACCATTTAGCAACTTTAACATACATGTTCTTGGATGACCCAAATAGATATCACAAGATCTGGCAGGGAGCGATTGTTTTTTACAATAATATTGAGCGAATTCCATGGCCAATGAGAGTTTTTAATCGAATGAGTAGTGTGATTAATATGGCTCAGCTTTCGAGACCTGATCGATTAATAAACTTTTCGACTTATTCAATGAGTTTGCGACTGATGGATGATATTGACTACTGGGATACGGACGTAATTCCAGAAGATTATCGAATTTTCTTTAAAACATATTTTGCTACCGAGGGAAAGGTGGAAGTTGATCCGTTGTATATCTCGGTGTCGGCAGATGCAGCAGAAGCGGATGGCTTCTGGAGTACTTATACGAATACTTATGAGCAAGTAAAACGCTGGGCATGGGGAGCATCAGACGATGCTTACATTATCAAACGCTATATTTTGGATACGAAAGCGCCTTTTTGGGACAAAACAATAAGAGTTTTTAAAGTGATTGAGGATCATTTTATGTGGCCAGTGAACTGGTTTATCATTACCGTCGCGGCAAATTTACCACCTCTTTTAAACCCAACATTTTCTAGAACAGTGATGGGGAAAACACTGCCCCAGGTATCTTCGGCAATTCTGACATTGTCTCTTGTGAGTATGGTAGCAATGATTTTAATTGATCTTAAATCTCGACCAAAAGTAAAGGGCTTGCCATGGTGGAGAAAAATATTTTCACCGTTTGAATTTGTGTTATTGCCTGTGGTAGGATTCTTCTTTTCAGCCTTACCTGGACTAGACGCTCATACCCGTTTGATGATGGGTAGATATATGGAGTATCGAGTAACTGAAAAGAAAGCCTAGAATCACCATTGTTATATACTCAAGTTGTGGCAGAAAGAAGAATAATGACAACCTCAAAAAAACTGTTTTGGATCGGAGTTTTTGTGGTTCTTTTGATGGGGGGAGTAATGGCTTTGTTTTGGAATAAGCTTCCTCCAGAAATGCCTTGGTTTTATTCTTTTCCTTGGGGAGAAAAACAGTTAATTAATAAGTTGTGGTTTGTGTGGATATTTTTAGGAATGGAAGTGGTGTTATTTTTGACTCGATTGATAGCTGGCTGGGCGGGGAAAGATGATGAAATTGTACAAAATACAATTATGACAGGAGCACTTATTGTGGTGATATTGATGGCTGCTAGCTTTTTTCGAGTTATGATGATTTTCTTAAACACATGAATTCGACAATGATAATTACAGTGATTCCTTTTGTGCTGGCTTTGATTATTAGTCTTTTGATAACACCTCTGACAATTTTGTTTTTTAAAAAGAAGAGGTGGATAATTGACCCCGCCAAAACACCACATCCAGCGCATATTCATAAAGTTCCAGTATCAAAAGGGGGGGGTATTCCAATTTTTTTTGCTGTAGTAGTAACAGTAATGCTTCTTTTAAAACCCGACAGTCATTTGATAGCAATCGCTGTTGCTGGTCTTATGACACTGATTGTGGGAGTGATTGATGATGTAAGAAGTTCGAGCCCATATCTGCGATTGGGAATGAATTTTCTGGTTACTCTAATTATTGTTGGATCGGGAATTGGAATTGCATATATCAGTAACCCTCTTGGAGGAATAATTGATTTATCGTGGCCAAGACTTGGATTTAATGTGCTGGGAGAACATCACGAGATCTGGATTTTAGCTGATATTTTTGCACTGCTATGGATTCCATCACTTATGAATGCAATCAACTGGTCTTCGGGAGTTGATGGGCAGATAAGTGGGGTAATTACAGTTGCGGCTGTGGTGTTAGGATTAATATCTCTCAATTTTGGTGCAGATATTACTCAGTGGCCAGTGGCCACTCTGGCTTTTGCAACAGCAGGTGCTTTTGCTGGTCTGACTGTTTTTCATTTTTATCCGCAAAAAATTATGCCTGGGTATTCAGCAACTTCACTTGCCGGATTGTTGTTGGGAGTAATCTCAATCTTGGCAACTGCTAAAGTGGGTGCTTTGATTATTGTTTTAGGAATTCCGTTGATTGATTTTTTGTATATATTGTTGAGAAGATTGTTGTCTGGAAAGTCACCAGTATGGGGGGACAAGAGTCATTTACATCATAAACTGCTCGATATGGGATGGGGAAAGAGAAGAGTGGCCTTGTTTTACTGGTTGGCTGCGGTAGTATTGGGTGTTGCTGCTTTGAGCTTTGAGGCTCGAACAAAACTAATAATCATGATAGGATTGGTAATATTAATGACAGGTTTTATCTTATGGCAGTACTCATCGCGCTATTCAAAACAGTAAGGCCAAGACAGTGGTTAAAAAATTTTGCTTTGTATGGAGCTTTAATTTTTACTGGATTGCTGTATCAAAAAGGAGCGTTTGGTTTGGTAACTCAAGCTTTTTTTGTATTTACAATTCTCTCAAGTGTAACTTATATTTTCAATGATCTACTGGATGCAAAAGCTGATAGACTACATCCTTTTAAGAAAAACAGACCAATTGCTTCAGGAGATTTACCAATACCTATGGCATTGTTTGCATTAATTTCTGGTGTATTTATTGGTTTGGCCTGGGCTTATTCTCTGAATCTTTTTTTCTTTATTGCTTGTTTGATTTATCTTTTTGTTCAAGTTTTATATACCGGATTTTTGAAAAAGATAGCGATTGTAGATGTGATTGTAATCGCTATTGGGTATTTGATTAGAGTGTATGCAGGAGCGTTTGTTATTTCGGCACATATGAATGTGTGGTTTTTATTAACAATTATTTCAGCGTCACTGTTTTTGGCTGTAGGAAAACGTAGAGGGGAAATGACACTGATGGCTTCTACAGGAAAAGGGATAACAACTAGAAACACCTTAAAGAGATATACTGAGCAACTATTGGATATTTACACGGCAATGTTTGCCACAGCAACGTGGATTACTTACTCACTTTATACTTTTAATCATCCCAAAATTGTGCCAGATGGTCGAGCATTATCTTTAATTTCCGAACTACCAAGGACTTTGTTATCGGAAAAATGGATGATGGCCACAATTCCTTTTGTGGTTTATGGCATCATGAGATATTTACAATTGATTTACGAAAAAAATGAAGGAGAGAGTCCCGAAAGAGTATTGCTCTCAGACAAACCACTGATAATAACTGTAGTTATGTGGATTGTGATGGTGATCGGAGTTTTGTATTATGTAGCCTAGTTTATTTTACTAGTTTGGCGTAGCTTGAGGAGACAAAACCCCATTGACCTTTGACGTACTCAATTTGATACCAGCTGGCCGTAGACTCATCTTCTTTGTAGGCAAACTTGTCTCCTGGATTAACTTGAGCTATTTCTGTTCCTGAAGCTGAGGCAGTTTCACGTACTCTTAAGAAGCCAGTGGGAGTGCTAAGAATCTCGACGTAGGGCTTGGCAATGGTGGCTGAAGAACTGGCTTGTTTGGGAAGAGGAGTAATTGCGACTTTAGTAGGAGTGGGTGAAGCGAGACCTGCTGATGGGGTTGCAATAGTTGGTGTGGGAGTAGGAGTAATGTCTAGAGCGGCCATAGTAAAGTTTAGAACTAAGCGGTAACCGGGCTGAACAGAAGCATTGACTATTTTGTCTTGAAAACCAGGATTGGTAAAGGTGAAGACGTGAGGACCTGGTTCAATATCAATACTTTTGGGGGAGAAACCTTCTGGCTTGCCATCAATACTTATTGTGGCACTGGCTGGGATACTAACAATGTTGACGGCTGCAGACTTGTTGTTACTTAATTTTTCAAAAGAGAGAGTATAGCTATGAGACTTATCTGGTGTATCGCCGAATTCACGGTGTACTGTAGTAAGAGTACCACCAAGTAGATCAACTTTTCCCTCCCAAGATTGACCACTATCGACAGCAGTCAATTGAACTGTGTAAGTGCCTGGCTTTTCATTGTCGATGTAGTAAGGAGTTTTTCCAACGGATTGGCCGTTAACAACAACGTTGGCATCTGGATGAGCGGTAACTTGAAGTCCGGCTTTTTTGGCAAAAGGATTGAGGTTGCAACCAGCAAGAAAAATGGAAAAAACAAGAGTGGCGAGTAGCCTTATATATTTTGTCTTCATCGTGAGTCTATGATAGCAGATAATGTCAAGTTGGCGTCTATGTAATTTTGAGGCCGAGGCGGGATTCGAACCCGCGAATGAGAGTTTTGCAGACTCTTGACTTGGACCACTTGTCTACCCGGCCAGTTAGGCACTATTTTATCATTTATGAACAGCGTTGATGTTAAGAATTGCTTTGTAGTAATGAATTTTTTTGACTTTTTGGGTTTTGTTTGGTAATAATAAATTGTGGATCGAGACAAAAGAGGTGGATACAACAGAAAAAAGATTGATGAAGATTTCTTTAAAGTTTGGTCACCGAAAATGGCTTATGTATTGGGTTTTATTTATGCCGATGGTGCAGTTGAAGATTGCAGAAAGTCGTCGAGAACCTGTTATTTATTATTAGCAAATAATGATTTAAATATTCTTAAAGATATTATGGCAGCAATGTCTACAAAGCAGACTGTTCATACGATTGGTCCGCGAGTAATAAAAATACGTGATAAAAAGTACTGGTGTAAGACATCATATTACGTTAGGATTGGAAATAAATTGATCTACGAAGATCTTTTGAAATTGGGGTTGTGCCCACGAAAATCACTGATTATCGAGTTACCTAATATTCCTGAGCAATATTTTCAGTATTTTCTTAGAGGATATTTTGATGGTGATGGATGTATCAATATTGAAAAAAATAAGAAAAATAGAGTTAATGTTATTTTTACCAGTGGAAGCAAAATATTTCTTGAACAATTGGTTTTTTATATTCATAAAATTTATCCGACTATAAAATGTTCCATATCATTTGGATACGGTGCATATAAATTGAGATATAACTGGAGGAATGCACTAATGGTAGCGGGATATATTTATCAAGATATTGTCCAGGCTCCGTATTTAAAATACAAATACAAAAAGTATAGTGAATATCTGAACGAAAGAATTGCATAAGGTCTGTTTTGAATTTTCTGGCATATTAAACATATAATGAGGAAATGTATTATTGTGTAGTCCACTACCCACAGATTGATTCAACCAAAATAGAGGTATTGCGAAAAAAAATATGATCCTACTGCCAATCACATTAAAGCACATACTACTTTGGTCTTTCCAATAAAGGCAGACTTAATGAAAACTGATGATCTTGAGAATCACATTAAGGTGGTCGTACAAAAACATTGTCCTTTTAATGTAAAGTTCGCCGGCATTGAGAAATCTTGGGATAATTGGCTTTTTTTAGGAATGGATAAAGGAAGAGATAAGGCTATAGCACTCCATGACGGACTATATTCAGGAATTTTGGAAATACTGTTGAGAAAAGATCTGCCTTTTAGCCCTCATATATCACTTGGTCAATTCAATCAAGAAGGCTCTAGTTACTCCCTAAAAAATCCTAAGGCGGTTGCTTCAATGAAGAACTGTACGAACAGGCGTTTAAAGAAGCTAATGAAATTGGATTGAATTATGAGAGTAAAGTAGATAAATTGACCTTAATTACACTAAATGATGACCTGACCGAAGTATTGAAATCAATAGATTTTCCCTTAACTGGAAAGAATTAATCTTAGTAGAGATCGCCGGCTTTGATGACTTCTTCTACTAGACGGTTGGCATAACCCCATTCATTATCGTACCAAGCGAGCACTTTGACGAGAGTACCATCCACTACTCTGGTCATGTCGAGATCAACAATACTAGATTCAGGGCGACCAACAATATCAGAGGAGACTAGAGGTTCGTCGGTGACAGCTAGAATACCACGATAACGGGGATCGTTGGCAGCATCCATAAAGATTTGGTTGATTTCTTCAACTGAGGTGGAATGACGAGTAACAAAGGTAAAATCGGTAATTGAACCAGTGATGACGGGGACACGCAGAGAAATGCCATCAAACAAGCCTTGAAGCTCGGGGATAGCCTGAGTAGCGGCGATAGCTGCTCCGGTGCTTGTGGGTACAATGTTTTGGGCAGCGGCACGAGCTCTTCTGAGATCTCGGTGTGAGTTATCTTGAAGATTTTGATCGTCAGTGTAACCATGAACCGTGGTGAGCATGGCTTTGAGGATACCTAACTTCGAATGGAGAATATCAGCCACAGGAGCGACACTGTTGGTAGTACATGAAGCATTACTAATGACTGAAAGCGTACCGGTACGATCTTTGGTTATAACATCTTGATCATTGACACCAAGAACAGCCGTGGGTACGCCTTCTCCTTTGGCTGGAGCAGAAAGAACGACAAAACGAGCACCACCTTGAAGATGGAGAATAGCCTTGTCGAGACTAGTAAATGCACCAGTTGACTCAATAACAACTTCAGCGCCAAATTGGATCCATGGGATTTTGGCGGGATCACGCTGAGCTAAAACAGGGATTTTGAGCGTTTTTTGGGGATGTTCGATCGTAAGGTAGCCAAGCAATGGTTTGGCATCGGTAACTTCTTTGGGGTCTTGAACTTCTTCGGAGGAAATTGAGTAGGGAAGAGTGCCATAGGCTGTGTCGTAACGTAGGAGATGAGCCCAGCCAGCCACGTTTAAGGAACCAGAGGTATTAATGGCCACAAGACTGGAGTCATTAAGATGACTTTGAAGCCATACTCTAGTCGCTGAACGACCAATTCTTCCGAAACCGTTGATGGCGAAATTAACCATAGGGCAAGGCTATATATAACTAGTTCAGTTTAACATTTTTAAGGACTTCTAACAGGGGGTGAGAGCCACTTGCCAGAAACTCGAGCATTGCACCGCCACCTGTACTAACAAAGCTAAAGGGGGTATAGGAGAACCCCAGGGAGGGTATTGCGGTGAGAGTGTCTCCACCTCCTATAACTGAGAAGGCTTTTGAGGCAGTTATTGCCTGTAAGACAGCCTTGGTAGCCTTGTTGTGAATACCATCCTCGTACTGGCCAAGAGGGCCATTGAGAACAATAGTTTTGGCTTTGGCAATTTCCCTTACAAAGAGAGAGATCGTTGCCTCATTGAGGTCTTGACCATCAGGAGTGAGTTCATTTTTGGTGGCAAACAGGCCACCGAGAAGAGTTTTGTCGAACTTGGGGCTGATTTTATTTATGATGGCGAGCTTATCGAGCTTGGCACCCGAGGCTAAAAGAAGAGTAGGACGTAGGGGAGACTGAAGAACCTTATGGAGGGTTGCAACTTCCTCATCGAACCTAAATCCGGTAATCGTTGGTAAAACTTCGGGTATTAGGGATAAACTTGTCGATTTACGGTAATTTGCGAATGATTCGTATATATAGATGTCGGCACCTTGGGCTAATTCACATGCAAATCCCCTGTCCATTTTTTCTTCGCGAGAATCAAAGCGCAAATTTTCCATCATGGCCAAGGGGAGTTCCCCCTTCCAGCCCTCCCCTGGAGAAATACCCGAAGGTAGAAGTAAAATAGAATGATTTAGCAAGCTTTTTAGCTTTTCTGCTACTGGGGCGAGGCTAAAGGCAGGATCCTCCCCATCTGGACGGCCTAGGTGGCCAATAATCACCGTCTTTTTGGCATGTTTGAGGCAAAACTTGATTGTGGGTAATAGAGCCTGAAGACGATAGTCATTCTCTACCATTCCCTCTTTGATAGAAACATCAAGATCAGCACGGAGCAAAATGTTCTTTTTTTGGATGAGTTCTTTGGTTATCATAGCTAGATTAAGGATATACCATAATGGGTGCTATAGGTTGACATAGATGATTTGATATGTTATGATACGGTTCGCTTGAGAAATTCAAGCTTTTTTTGTACCTAAGGCGGGACAATACCCGCATTTATGATACTAAATATACTACCTAAAACCAGAACATCAAACCCTGTTTCAAAACTCGTCAGACCGATGTTCGAGGGAAAAACCTACAAAGCTGTCTTGGGCGGAGCTATTTCGGTGACCTCCTTAGCTTCAGGATTGATTTTTCTTCCAGCTGACCAGACAGTGGTTGCTGCTAACTTACAAACTCTAAATACAGAGATTACTCTTGAGACTAGAAAGAGTTTTACCAATGTTTTACCTGAGTACACGGGAATCTCTCAAGGTTTCCATCTTGGACACCCTGGAATTGATCTTACCGCCCCTTTGGGGTCTAAAATCTATCCAATTAAAGAGGGTGTTGTAATTAAAATCCAGTACTTAAGATCAGGTTATGGTCGTGCCGTGTGGATTGATAATGGTAATAATATTGTTTCTGTATATGGACATATGGGTAAAATCTTCGTTAATGAAGGAGATAAGGTTACAACTGATAAGCCTATTGGAGAAGTTGGTTTGACCGGAAAAACTACCGGACCTCATCTTCACCTTGAAGTGATCAAAAACGAAAAGAATATTAACCCTCAGCCATATTTGGCTTTGGGTGTAGTTAATAAGAGGTAATTGCTATTTCTCAACAGTTTTGTGTATAAATTAGATTGACTTATCTGTCATTTATCTTGTGTGGAAAACTAGTATTTTTTGTGGATATGTTGACTCAAACGGAAGATGGTGATATATTACAGGATATCTGATTATTTTGGAGGATACTTTGAAAATTTACGTTTGTACCCAGGATGTTACACCCTCTTCTCTGTTAGATATCTCAAAATTGGTTGAGTCTGACATTGTGATAATTGAAAAAGTTAATGGATTTCTAACAGTTATTTATGCCATTTCGGAAAAAGCGAAACAAAAGCTGTCTGAAATCGATTTAAAGAAACTCAAATCTGATTTTTTTGATTCGGCATTTATATGCATCATGAATCTTGAAAGAACTAAGCAATTTCTAGAAGAAAAAATACCCAACGTTGAGTACATTGAAACAAAGACCTCGCAGTAGCGAGGTCTTTTTTCTTTTATAAATTGCCACAGCAATCTTTGCTTCCCGATGACGAAGCTACATTCCCATGCCACTCATGTCGGGAGCTGCTGGAGTTTTGTTTTCCTCGGGTAGATCCGTGATGAGACATTCTGTGGTTAGAATCATACTGGCGACCGAGGCAGCGTTTTGAAGAGCTGAGCGAGTAACCTTGACAGGGTCAAGAATACCGGCCTTGATCATGTCTTCAAACTCGAGAGTTAGAGCGTTGAAACCAAAACTGATTTCTTTGCTGTCTTCGATTTTTTTGACGACCCAGCCAGCGTCCACACCAGAGTTGGTGGCTAACCAACGAAGAGGTTCGGAAAGAGATTCTCTGACAATCTTTATGCCAACTTCTTCGTCAGAGTTGTCACCTTTTAATTTGTCGAGAGACTTTCTGGCTCTAATCAGGGCAACACCGCCACCTGGCACAATACCTTCGTCTATCGCAGCCTTGGTGGCACCGACTGCGTCTTTGACTCTTTCTTTGAGTTCGTTGAGCTCAACTTCTGTGGCGGCACCAACTTTGATAACGGCAACACCGCCGGAGAGTTTGGCAATTCTTTCGGCAAGTTTTTCTTTATCAAATTCTGAGGAGGCTTTTTCGTATTCTCTCTTGATTTGTTCTAGACGAGCTTTGAGTTCTGCTGGTTTGCCTTTGCCACCAATGATTTGAGTATTATCTTTGTCAGACCAGACACTGTCGGCTTGACCTAGATCTTCTATAGTAACTGAGTCAAGTTTGCGACCAGTGTCTTCGGAGATTAAAGTTCCACCAGTAAGAATAGCGATGTCTTGAAGAATAGCCTTGCGGCGATCTCCGAATGCTGGGGCTTTTACAGCGAGAATGTTGAAAGTGCCACGCATTTTGTTGACCACCAAGGTCGCAAGTGCTTCCCCATCGATATCATCGGCGATGATAACAATATTTTTACTAACCTTCATGGTATTTTCCAAGAAAGGCAACATATCACTAATGGCACTGATCTTTTGATCGGTAATTAAAATATATGGATTTTCAATAGTGGCGTCCATGTTGCTGGCGTCTGTGGCAAAGTAGGCAGAGGCATAACCTTTGTCAAACTGCATACCTTCTTTTTTCTCAATCTCAAATTCCATACCTTTGGACTCTTCGACAGTGACGACGCCATCACGACCGACAGAGAGTAAAGCTTCGGCAATTTTTTTGCCAATTTCTTTGTTTTGAGCAGAGATAGTAGCAACGGCTTCCCAGTCGGACTCGGCCAGATCTTTTTTGATTTTTCCCAGCTCTTTGACTACTTCGGCGACAGCTTTATCTATACCGCGTTTCATTTGCATGGGGTTAGCACCAGCGGTGATATTTTTCATACCGGCAATTACAATTTGCTGAGCTAGAAGTGTCGCGGTGGTTGTTCCATCTCCGGCGATGTCATTGGTTTTGCTAGCAGCTTCTTTGACGAGCTGAGCACCCATGTTTTCATAAGGATCGGAGAGAACAACTTCTTTGGCAACAGAAACACCATCGTGAAGAACTGTAGGAGCGCCCCACTTTTTATCGATGGCCACATTGCGTCCTTTGGGACCAAGAGTGGTAACGACAGCTTTGGCTAGTTTGTTTACACCAGCAACGAGTTTGGTACGAGCTTCTTCTGAAAAAATTATTTGTTTGGCCATAGTTATTTAACAATTGCTAATATTTCATCAAATTTGGGGAACTTGTATTTGGTATCACCAATTTCGATTTCATTGGCAACCCAGTCTTTGTAGAGAACAACGTCCCCTACTTTAGCAGGTGAAGATACTTCAACACCGCGATCATTAATTAATTTTCCGCCAACAGCAAGAACAGTACCGTATTGGGGTTTTTCTTGATGAGAATCAGGAAGATACAAACCAGAAGCAGTCTTCTTTTCTTGTTTGGCTGGCTCGACTAATAGGAAGCCAGGTGTTGGCTGAAGTTTTTTGACGGTCAAGATATTAACCATAACTTATTATTTTGTAATTGTTAATGACTGAAAGTTGAGTATACACTAATTAGCACTCAACTTACATTACTGCTATTTTTATACAAACTGATGATATTTTTGTCAAGACCTAAAGGGCGGCTCCTTGAAATTCAGGACAATTGGCTTTGTACCAGGCCATGGCTTCAGTAGAGCAAGCTATTTTCTTGGCTTCATCTAGTACTGGCATACAGTCTACCCAGCCATTTGAAGGACAAGTGTACGTTGTAGCTCCCGTCACACATTCAACTCCTGGCTTGTGCCAACAGGAACTTCTGCCTGCTTCTACATATATCCATGAGTCTGGTGTCCCTGGAAGTTTATTGTCCTTGCTTCCAAAGTACCAACCGGCAGATAGTTGTCTTTGAATAATTGTGGATTGTTCTTCGATGATAGTTGGTTGAGTGGAGGTTGAAGTTGGAGTAGTTGTAACAGTTATTGTCGGTGTGGGGCTGGGAGCAACTGTTGACGGATTCATGGGTAGAAAACGAGAAGCAAGGACGCCAATGAGAATACCAAATAGAATTAGGGCGATCCCTATAAAAAATATCCTGAGAAAACTGGAGGGTTTAGATGACGAGGGTGTCTTTTGGGACAACGGGGGCAACATCTCCGAGGTTGGCGGGGAGACTGACTCCGGGGTTACTGACAGGGGCTGGGAGAGAGGGTTTGGTGTCGGGGACACTGGGGAGACTGACTGGTCGCTCCCCCAAGCTGTTGGAGGAGTGAAGGTTGGCTCTGATAGATTGTTTTCCGATTGGGGGGTTGGGTTTGGATCCATAAGTATTTTTGGGGTTATTAATATTATTTCCAGAGGAAAGGAGATCTTTTGATTTAAGTATTTCCAAAGCGGCTGTGGTAATTCTCAGCTTACCTCCTTGGGCAGAAGACTTGGCCAGCTCTAAAGCTTCGTTGAAGTTAACCCATTTGAAGTCGGAGTATTCTTCATCTGAGGGAAATTTCAAATTGACGGAAACTGAAGTGGCGTAGAGAAAATAGTATTTTTTACCTTTCATAGTAACGTCAGCTCCCGAGTCTAGCTTTAATTCACGTAGACCTTGTTTGTCGGGGGGGAACTCAATTTTGTCAGCCGAGAAAAGGGTGGGTTTAAAACTTGTTTGTTTGACAAACTCTTCGCCAATTTCTTCAGTCATTTCACGTTTGAAGGCTTGGACTAAGTCTTCATGGTTGTCCACTCCCCCTTGGGGAAGCTGCCAGAGCTGATGAATTTTTTGATAGACGAAAAGAATTTTGCCCGAGTTTAAGAAACATCCAACAACACTAGGACGAAGTCCTTCTACCCTATCTTTGTCTAGATCATCTAAAGTCGGTTCTTTTGATGTGGGAGATTGCCGCGTCGCTTCGCTCCTCGCAATGATTGGGGTTGATTGAGACTCTGGACGTGACTGGGGAGTGAAAGGTCTTGGTGACTGCTGCTGAGGACGATAAGGAGTAGATTGAGTATATGAACGATCGTTGTCTCGAGGTTTTTGTGGATGTCGGTATTCTTGTCTGGGAGGAGTGGTTGGAGCATAGATTGAGGCTTGAGACATGTCAAGAGCCTCAGTTTTTCTGTAGAATTGTTCTTCGCTCATAGCGATGATTTTTTCGCGATTGCCACTTTTGTTTTCCGGAAGAGGTAAGGTCGTGGCTGAAAAAGGATTGGAGATAGAAGCATTAACTGAAATCTTGACAATAATTTGATAGCGAGCAAGACCAACAAGATCATCTTGGGTATAGAAATTACCTAGTTCGTTCATTAGACGATTAGCGTCCGCTGCACCGACAACAAAACTCATAAGGGTTCCGGCATTGCCAAAAATGGCGTCTTGAATTTCTATCGGAAGCTGAGCGGTGTACTGATTGGCGAGAATTAAATTAAGACGATACTTACGAGCTTCAGAGAGGATTTTGATAAAAGAAGTAGTAGCGAAGTTTTGAAACTCATCGACGTAGAGGAAAAAATCTTTTCTATCACTTTCCGCCATGTTGGCACGATTCATAGCGGCAATTTGGATTTGGGAGATGAACATGGCTCCCAAGAGAGCGGCGTTGTCTTCACCAATTTTTCCTTGAGGAAGATTGAGGATAATAATTTTGCCATTGTTCATTAGGTCTTCAAAATCGACTGTAGAAGTGGGATGACTAATAATGTCTCTTATCGTCGGTGAGGTAATAAACTGACCAACTTTATTTAAAATAGGAGAAATGGCTTCGGACTGGAATTTTTCAGAGTATTTGTCGTACTCGTCGTGCCAGAAGTTATGAAGAACCGGATCCTGGACAGCAGCAAGGTACTCTTCACGGTAGACTTTGTTGGTAAGAAGACGAGGAACGTCAAGAAGAGTAGCTCCTGGCTTGGCGACCAAAGTAAGAAGGGTGTTACGGAGAATATATTCAAGACGAGGACCCCAGGAGTTGCCGTAGAGTTTACTAAAAATAGAAACGATACCAGAAGCTACGAGCTCAGCATAGGCTTGGTTTTTAACATAGAGTGGATTTAAGTGAAAGGACTTACCAACAACTGATGGATCAAGGTAGGCAACGTCGTTGATTCTGTCTGCCGGAATGTAATCGAGGAGATGTTCAGCGGTATCACCGTGTGGGTCAACGAGAGCCATGCCTTCGCCGTGGCGAATATCACTGATGGCCATGTTGGCTAGGAGTGTAGATTTTCCTGTACCGGACTTTCCTAGAATGTAGACATGACGACGACGATCCTCTCCTTTTTTCATGCCAAAAGAAACCATTCTGTTTTTAAACTCTGTTTTGGCAAAAAAATTAACTTCTTGTTTTTCTTCTTCTGACATATCCTCAGCTATGGGAAGATTGACTGGAGGTTCCCCACGAAGTGTTTTGCCCCAGGCGATACCTTTGATGTTGGCGAGATTAAATCCCGGAAAGTGATAAATGGCGGCTATTTCTGAGTAGTTTAAGTATTGATACTGGTTTGAGTACTTTGCAGAACGCTCAATAATCATTTGTTTGAGCTTATCGTGTGAGCCAGCTTTGGGTATTTTAAGTTTGAAGCTGTTGCCTTCGGAAAGAGCATAAGTACCAAAGGCGGCGGAAAGTTGAGTGAGAAGTTGTTTGGATGTGTTTTCATCTTGTGATATAGCTGCAAGACGAACATCACAACCAAAGGCCTGAAAAGCTAGTTTTCTTTCAATAATGGGCTTTTGAGTACTAGGTTGGGGTTTTGGCTGTCCTTCGGCAACGGGCATTGGTTCAAGAGATTTACGTAGAGCTTTTTGCCAGTTTCCAGGAGCAGCAAAGAGACATATCTGAACCACGGCGGCTTGACCAGAAGGAATGCGAGAGAGACTACCTAGTATTGCAGTCATCTGGTCAACTTTTTCGTCTTCGGTAACATTGATCGGCAACATTGAAGGAGAGGACAGTACCAACTGACCCATTTGTGGCTGACCATGGTCTAACCAGTCGCCTAGATAGTCTTTCATAGGAGAGATAAGAGCTGTAGGATACTGAGCGGCGATCTGGGAACGCACTAAGTGTTCAAGTCGTTCCGGACAAGCAATGACAAAAAAGGTGGTTTGGTTTAGATTTGATATTTCAAGAGTAATGGTTTCAAAAGTATTGAGAAGTCGGTCCAAAAAACTAGCCTTTAGAGAAGATTTAATAGAAGCTAAAAATTCAATAAAAGCAGCTTGACCAGTAAGTGAGTCTTTAGCAGGACGAATCTGCAGAACCGAGTATTTGGGCAAGGCCATGAATTAAGTATATACAAAACTAAACGGAAGCGGGAGTGGAAAGAATGGACTCAACAGGCTGTTTGGTACCTGATTCAACAATTTTGACTTCGGAAAAAAGGACATTTTCAATGATAAGACCTTTGTCCTCGAAGAGTTTGTTTAGTTCATTTTTAAGCATATTTTCGATTTTGGTGCGTTCTGGGCCAATTTGGGAAGGTTTGAACTGACTGAAAGCTGAAGAAATTCGACTTCTGGAGTAAGGACGAACAACTTTAGAAATGAAGTTGTCACCGATATTTTCCCAGAGCTCCGGAGCATTGGCCTTGTCGAGCTTGAAGAGAATAGAACCTTCAATAGAAATGGTCTTGTTATCTTTTGTGGTTGCGATAATAGGCTCATCTCCAAGCGATTCTTTTTGAGAGAGATCAAAACCATGACGAATAGTGTATTCAAGAATTTGTGCATTAAAAAGCTTAGCAATTTGCCAAAAAGGTATCTTGAGGTGAAGGCCAGGACCCCAAACACGTTTGAGAACACCGAGACCACGATCGTAGACACAGGCAACATGCCCAGGAGGTACGGATATGAAAAAACCGCCAACAACTTCGTCGACAAGAAAGGAAACAACTAATTTATCAAAATCGGCCATAACTGCCTGTATTATATCGTCTTTTCCTATGAAGAAGAAGCTTGGGTCAATCGATCATCTCACTTCGTGCCTGCAGGAGCGTTGGTAGAAGAAGCTTTGATTGTTTTCTTGTTGAATGAGTATAAAAGATACAAGATTTCACGGATAAGACGAATAATCATAGTGAAGGCCAGAGAGGTAATAATATAGATTTTTTTGCCGGCGGGGAGGAACATAAAAATGACAAAACAAAAGACTGGAAAAAGAATAACTAAAGAAACAAAGTCTTTACGACTAGGTTTGACAGGAGAAAAATAGAGGTGCATAGATTCGTTGGCGGCAATCATCAGACTTTGGAGCATGTTGAGAGTGTTGTTGGTGTGAGATAGGTCGTATACACCTAAGAACATCAGATTGATTGGTGTTTGTATTTTGGGCATGAAGCTATATAGCAGATGAAGATCTTCACCTTCGAGACCGGTGGTAAATATGCGGTAGAGCATGATGATGATTATTGCCTGAAAAATAACATTGATTATTTCTGAGAGAATTGCACCTGGTTGTTGGCGCATAATACGACTTATTTCTTTCTTGAGATGAACAGGGTCTGAAGCAAGTTCAATTTTTAGTTTTTTGACTTTTTGAGAAATTTCAAACTTGTCTTTATCAGAACGATCTCCAATCATGTCTATCGGAAGAAAGATGAGCCGAACAGCAATTGCAAAAAAAATCATAGCTATACCCATGTCTGGGTTAGGAAATATTTGGCCAACCAACCAGTAAAGTCCAACCAAAAGATTAAAAAATGGCTGATAGAGATAGGTGGTGAAGATGTCCATGATTTAGTAAATTATAGCGACTTATCTCGAAGGTACGTGTGCAATAACGAAGAAAAATCTTTTTTGTGAAAGTAAGCAGAGTGAAGAGAAACTACTTCAGAAGTTTTTTTGGGAAGCATATATAAATACTGAAGAAGAAAGAGGAAAAAATTTATTGGAGCGATCAAATAGATCAAGGGATTTATCCTCTGTTTTTTTAGTTTACCTTGCTGAAGTTTTTTATAGGCATTGGCAAGGAAATGTCTCGTCCAGTGATTAGATTTAAGAAAATGTTGATAGGTTTGCCCCCTATTAAGAAGGGGTTTAATTTGAAGAACTTCGTGAGCTGTATAAAGATTGCGTCTTTTTTTAGGGACAGAGAGAGAAAGAGTGTCTATCCAAAGATTGGGGCAAAAAGCGTTTTGAGTTTTTGTAGGGTTATCTCCCGGATGTCGACGATTAAATTTTAATGAAAGTAACAGTAGTAAAAGAGGTCTAACTAGCCACACTGAATGAGGAGAGGTAACAATCAACAAGTCTAGATCATCGTTTTTTTTACTATTATTAGCAGCCACAGAGCCTGTAAGGGCAATTAAACGTATTCCAGGAAGAAAACGAGCAGTTCTAATAAATTTTGTAGCTAGTTTTTTCTTATTAAGAGTGTTTTTAAGGAGTGCTTCACGAATTTTATTGTCTTTTTGTTTTAGAACAGGAAAATATTTTTTTGAAGATGAGAAAGAGATGGGACGTGGAGAAATTAACCAAAAATGAGTTTCTTGTGGAGAGAGAGGAAACTTAAAAAATGCCGAGTAGGCAAGCGTTTTTTTTACAGCACGACGCAGATCCATTTTATGGTGTTGGAGATGGGGTCGGGGCAGCGACTAATCCATACTGAGATAGAACCTGGGTAAAACCGCTATTGAGAGTTTCGAGAGCTTTGGTAGCATCTTGGTTTTGGGATACAGCGGCAACTGCATCCTCAAGATATTTGATGAGACGTGAGTTTAGTGCGGTTTTGGAGTCACGTGTGTTACCGGCAGTATAGAAAGTACGAGCAGTATCCATGCTGGTGACGTAGGGAGCAATAATTGGGTTGTTTTGTGCCTGGGCGGCAACAGCTTTATTCGCGGGAGGTTGAGGAAATTCACGATTGGACGTTGCAGCATCAAAAAGAATTTGTTGGGCTTTGGCTGAGGCTAGAAAACTGACAAACTTCCAGGCTTCTTGAGGGTGTTTAGAGTTTCTTGAAACAGCTTCGAACCAAAAAGAGGTCCAGTTGACAGTGTCTGAGTCTGGAAGCTGAGGAACTGGTACTGTTTTCCATGAAAGAGAGGGGTTAATTGCCTTGATTTCAGGAGCTCTCCAAGTTGGAGCAATGATCATAGCAACTTTTTCGTTGGCAAAAGCAACGGTTGAAGGAGGTAGGGTGTCATCCCAAACCCTGTGTTTGGTTACAAAATCAGTAAAGTAAGTGAGTGTAGCGGCGACTTCTGGCCCTTTTAGATCAGTAAGTTTGACACCAGCTTGAAGTAACATAAGACTCACAATGTCTGGCCAGTGGTCAACATTGCTCGTATTGCCAAGAGCAATACCTGCACGAGTTAGTTTGCCGGTGAGTGGATCAACTTCTTTTAGGGCTTTGGCTGCAGTTAATACATCTTCCCAAGTTTTTGGAGACAAGAGTGACTTTTGCTGAAACATAGCGTTGTTTATGTAGAGAGCTAGTCCTTCCATAGTCATGGGAACACCATAAACTTGAGTGCCAGAAACTAGTGTTTTGGAAACAATAGGATAAAAATTAGTGGAGATTTCGGTAGCTGAAACAGAGTTTGCGGGAGCTGGGAAAAGATATAGTGCAAAGAGAGGTAACCAGGTAGAGTGAAGTCTCACTATGTCTGGTGAGTTTTGACTTTCAAGAGTAGTTTTTAAACGATCTTGATAATCTTGAGGAGATTGAAGCTGATAACTAATTTTAATTCCGGGATTTTGTTTTTCAAACTCATCGATGACTGGTTTCATGACAGGTGAAGGTTCCCATAAACCGTAGTAAGTAATGGTTACAGAAGGAGTCGAGGATGATGGTTTGACGGTAGATGAGTTGTTTAATAACTTGGTAATGCCAAAAATAACCAGACCTAAAACAAGCAATCCCCCAACAATAAAGGGAATAATCTTTAAAAGTGATGGTTTGATAACTGGAGGTTTAGCAGATTCTGGTGGTTGATAACTGGGAGGTGGTGGTGCAGCCTCCTCAGGAGAGGGTAAGGGAGCGGTGTTCCCTAGTGTCGTGGGGCCTGGTAAAGGAAATTGATTATCCATATTAAATATCAGCTAAAATAGTAGAGTCGTCTTTGAGTGCGACACTGTATTAAAGTATAGCAAGAATGAAAAGAATTAAAAACCTGATCTGGATATTCACCATAGGTATATTGATGTTCATTACATCATATGCTAGCTATCGATTGGCATTTCGAAAGTTGATTTTTCCTAAGGTGTCGGTTGCAGGTATTAGTGTGGGAGGAATGGATAAAGTAACAGCTTTAAAGCTGGTAGAAAAATATTTCGTCACTAATCCTAGTGTAGTTATTTTGAGAATCAATGAAAAAGAGATAAGCAAATTTAATGAGATTAGAGTTGAGAGAGATATAAACTGGGCTGTAGAGCAGGCATTTATGGTAGGTAGAAATGGAAATTTGTTAACTCAACTATCCGAACAAATTGATACTCTTTTTTCCTCAAGAAGTATTGCTGTGCCGATAAGCTATGACAAAGAGGATTTGGTTAGCTATGTCGATCAAATGGCTCTTGATTATAACCAAAAGCCGGTTTGGCCAAAGTTAGTATTGGAAGAAAAACAAGTTAAGGTAATGTCTGGAAAGGATGGACTTGAGATTGTAAAACACGAATTAATTAACAAAATTGCTGAAGGGTGGTCGTTTCCTGACAAACAAATAATTGATGTACCAAGAGAGACAGTGTCGGCCAATGAAAATGTAGAACTAACAAGTCAGGCAGTTTTTTCTTTGAATAAGTGGGGAGAGAGGACTCTTGTACTCAAGCATAACAATTTTGAATCGAGTCTTAAGAAAGAAGAAATGATGGCTCTTTTTGGACTAACACGCGACATAATTGACATTGATCAGTTTGAAACTTTGTTGGCAAAAATACAACAACAAGTGGAGACAGAGCCAAAGGACGCCGTATTTCAATTTGAAGATGGCAAGGTGAAAGAGTTTAAACCCGAAGTAATTGGAGCAGTGATTGATATACCTGTTTTTAAAGATAAATTGGCTGAAACGTTGGTTGCTGCAGAAAATGAAGTCTTGGAAATACCGGTAATTCTCTCCTACCCCAAGATAAAAGCTGGTGATGTAAATAACTTAGGAATTAGAGAGTTAATTGGAGAAGGAAAATCTTCTTTTTCCCATTCAATTCCGGGTAGAGTTTTTAATGTAAATCTGGCCGCATCAAGAATAAATAGTACGATAGTGGCTCCAGGAGAAGAGTTTTCTTTTAATAGTGCTGTTGGGGATATATCAAAATCCTCCGGATATCAGAGCGCTTATATTATTAGTGGTGGAAAAACAGTATTGGGTGATGGTGGTGGTGTGTGTCAGGTGTCGACAACAGTTTTTAGAGCAGCGTTGAACTCGGGTTTACCTATTACAGAAAGAAAGGCTCATGCTTATCGTGTTAGTTACTACGAACAAGACAGCAAGCCTGGAATTGATGCTACAGTTTATAATCCAACGGTTGATTTAAAATTTTTGAATGATACAGGAAATCATATTTTGGTACAGACAAAAGTAGATACTAAAAATCTTAAGATGGAGGTAAAAATTTACGGAACAAAAGATGGTAGAGTGGTGAGTATTTCTGAACCAAAAATTTCCTCACAATCAGCACCACCAGCAACGATGTATGTCGATGACCCTACTCTGCCATTGGGACAAATGAAGCAAATTGATTGGTCGGCTTGGGGGGCAAAAGTGTCTTTTAATTACAAAGTGACTAAGGGGACGGAAACTGTATTTGAAAAAACTTTTTACAGCAACTATCAACCTTGGCAGGCGATATATCTAAAAGGAACGAAGATATAGTTGAATTAATATAATTTCTCGTTTCTGCCGTCTACCCGCCTTTTCAAGCAGAAAGATCATTTCTCTTTTTCCTCTTTTGTCATTTAGTATTTTGTGACGTCACCTTTGGTGACCGTCGGTTCCTATTTTCTTGATTCTCGCCCGCTCGTCGCGTAGTCTCGCAGACAGTAGTCTGAAAAATCAAGAAAATTACGGACGTGCGACTCATTGTCAAAAATACTAAACGCCAAACGTAAAGAAAAATATTTAAATGAATTCAAATGTTAAAATATCCTGATGAAAGTATTAGCCATCGAGAGTACGTGTGATGAAACAGCGGCAGCTGTGGTGGAGAGTTGTGGAGCAGGAGTAAAGATTCTGAATAATGTGGTGGCAAGCTCGGTGTTGATGCATCAAAAATACGGCGGTATTGTGCCAGAAGTGGCGGCAAGGGAACAAATAAAAAGTATGGTGCCTGTGATTATGGAAGCGGTAGGTAAAGATAGAGACAGTATTCAGGCAATCGCCGTAAGTTTTGGACCAGGTTTGATGGGAAGTTTGTTGGTAGGAGTAGAGTCAGCCAAATCATTGGCTTGGGCATGGAAAAAACCTCTTTACTCAGTTAATCATATGGCAGCTCATGTTTTTGCAAACTGGATTGTAGAGTCGATGACGACTGAGGTGCCGAGGTTTCCAGCAGTAAGTTTGGTAGTAAGTGGCGGTCATACTGATTTGGTGTTGATGAAAAATACCAAAGATTGGGAGTGGATTGGAGGAACGAGAGATGATGCCGTGGGTGAGGCTTTTGATAAGACGGCCAGGCTTCTTGGCCTTCCCTATCCAGGAGGCCCAGAAATTTCAAAGGCTGTAGAGAGAGTGACTGAAGAAATGAGAGATAAGTATGGATCGAAATTTAAATTACCGAGACCCCTGTTGAATGAGAACAATCTCGACATGAGTTTTTCGGGACTCAAGGCCGCAATTGCAAAGATAGTAAATGGTTTGGGAGAAATAGATGAAGAAATACGCGATATGTTGGCTTGGGAGTTTTCGGAGGCGGTAATCGAAATTTTGATTAAGAAAACAATGAAGGCGGTAGAAAGGTATAAGCCAAAGAGTGTGTTGATGGCTGGGGGGGTGGCGGCAAACAAACAACTAAGAGAAGGACTGAAGGTTGAAGTAGAGAAAAACGAGGACATTAAATTCTTTTGCCCTGAACTGAAATACTGTGGAGATAACGCTGCTATGGTGGGAGTGGCGGCAGTTATTGCCCCAAACGAAGTGAAGCCTGTGGAGTTAAAACCAGATCCCAGCGTTACAACAGTTTAAAATATAGATAATGGAGAAAAACTACGATCATACATTGTACGAGGATAAACTTTATAAAGCTTGGGAGGAGAGCGGTGCTTTTACACCTCCTTCGGGAGAAGAATTAAAAAGGGATGGTAAGAAGCCATTCACTATCATAATGCCTCCTGCCAACGCCAATGACCCATTACATTTGGGGCACGCGATGTTTGTAACTGTTGAGGATATTTTTACTCGATATCATCGGATGAAGGGAGAGGCAGCTTTATGGCTGCCAGGATTGGATCATGCAGGAATTGAAACACAGTTTGTTTTTGAAAAAAAATTAGCCAAAGAAGGTAAAAGTCGATTTGATTTTGATCGAGAGACTCTTTATAAAATGATCTGGGATTACGTACAAGAAAATACAGTGGTGGCTTTGAACCAACTGAAAAAATTAGGGGCAAGTGCGGATTGGAGTAGATATAAATTTACCTTAGATGAAGAAATCGTAAAAGATGTTGTAAATACTTTTAAGAAATTACATGACGATGGTCTAATTTATCGAGCAGAAAAACTAGTTAATTACTGTACTAAATGTGGTACGGCGTATTCGGAGTTAGAAGTAGAACACGAAGAGAGAGAAGATAAACTGTACACAATTGATTACGGCCCAATTCAAGTTGCAACTACTAGACCAGAAACAATGTTGGGAGATACAGCGGTGGCTGTAAATCCACAAGATAAACGATATGTTGATTTAATCGGAAAAACAGTGACGGTCCCTTTGATTAATCGTGAAATTCCAATTGTGGGTGATGAGATGGTGGATATGGAGTTTGGCACCGGAGCCGTAAAAATTACTCCAGCACATGATCCGAATGACTGGGAAGTAGCTGTTAGACATAATTTAAAAAATATTACTGTAATTGGAACTAACGGAAAAATGACTGAAGTGGCTGGTGCTTATGCTGGTTTGTCTGCTGCAGCATGTAGAGAAAAAGTGATTGAAGATTTAGGAGAAAAATTGGTCGAGGTTAAATCCTACTCTCATAATGTGGGGATTTGTTATCGTTGTCATCGAGTAATTGAACCACTACCAATTAAACAGTTCTTTATTAAGATTAAACCTTTGGCAGATAAGGCTCTTGAGGCATTGAATAATAAGGAGACAAGGATATTAGGAGCAGGAAGAGAAAAAATCTTAAGACACTGGTTGGAAAATTTGAGAGATTGGAATATTAGTCGACAGATTGTTTGGGGTATCCGCATTCCGGTTTGGTACAAAGACGAAAGCAAAACAGAGTTCGTAGTGTCTGAGTCTTCTCCAGGAGATGGATATATTCAAGAAACGGATACTTTTGATACTTGGTTTTCTTCTGGCCAGTGGCCAGTGGTGACGCTGAAAAACAATAAGCCAGGTGATTTTGAAGGTTACTATCCTACTCAGTTGATGGAGACAGGTTATGACATTCTCCCCTTTTGGGTAATGAGAATGATGCTTTTGTCAATTTATTTGACGGGGAAATCACCATTTAAAAATGTGTATTTGCATGGGTTAGTGCGCGATGAACAAGGTAGAAAAATGAGTAAGAGTATGGGAAATGCTATCAATCCTTTAGAACTGTGTGCTAAGTATGGCACTGATTCTCTTAGGATGGCTCTGGTGATGAGTACAACAGCAGGACAGGACAGTAATATGGGTGAGAATAAAGTGCGAGGAATGAGAAATTTTGGAAATAAGATTTGGAATGCTGGTCGATTTATCGCCGAAAAAACAAAGGAGGATATGGTGGTTGATGGTGAGAAAGATGGAGAGTTTAAAGAGAAGCTCTCAGGTGTCACGAAGGAAGTGACTAAACTACTTGATCATATAAAGGTAGGTTTGGCGTCTGAGACGGTCTACAACGAGTTCTGGCACTGGTTTTGTGACGAGGCTATAGAGCAGAATAAGCAAAAACAAGTAAGTGACGCCGTTTTGAAAGAGGGGTATAAAAAAATGCTCTTATTGCTACATCCATTTGTACCATTTGTAACAGAAGCCGTGTGGCAAGAAATGTTTGCTGACGATGGCTTATTGATTTCTGGAGAGTGGCCAAGGTAATAAGCAAACAAATACCAAAAGACCCGCATTGCGGGTCTTTTTTTGACTAACTAACTTATTATTCTTTAGGAGCCTCTTCGTGTTTGACTTCGTCACCTTCAGCGGGTTTTTCACCTTCTCCACCTTCAGCGGGAGCTTCGGCACCTGTGGCATCATCAGCGACTTCTTCTTCAACAACGAGAGGTTCTTCTTCTTTTTGTGGTTCTTGAAGAGAGACAACCATTTGTTCTGGATCTGTTTTGACTTCTACTTCAGCAGAGACTTTGGCGTCGGAAACCAAGAGATGATCGCCAATGGCTTTGAGTGAGCTGATATCGAAAACAATACTTTCTGGAATGTCGGTTGGTAGTGCCTCGATTTCAATTTCGTTTAGAGATTGAGAAAGAACGGCTTCGTTGGTTGTGATAAGTTCGGACTCACCGACAATTTCGACTGGAACGTCGGCGGTAACTTTTTCCTTAAGATTGACTTGATGAAAATCGACGTGAAGTTTGGCACTAGTGACTGGATTGAAGTGAACAGAGGTGATGAGGGTGGGACGTTCTTTTTCTTCTCCTTCTAGTTTGACCCAAACAAGACTGGTTTCTCCTGCCTCCTTGTAGACTCGGTTAAATTCAACAGAGTTGACTTGGATGGCTTGACTATCAATGGTTTTACCAAATAGATTGGCTGGAACGACACCGGTACGACGAAGTTGTTTGACTTTACTGCCAAGAATGGTTCTTTTTTCAGCTTTCAATATATACTTTTGCATGAGGAGTATTGTACCTGATTAGCTTCTGCTTCTCAACCTTATTGTATGTTTTCAACTAATGTGAAGCCAAAAGAAGATGTACGAGAAGGAAGATTAAGTATCATCTGCATAGGCTGAGAGGTAAAGGAGGAGGTGGCAATTGATGGTCTGAGATTCTCAAGATAAGTAATTTGGAGATTAATACCGGGGTCAATTGTTCCTGGTTGTCGATACTCAGTAATGGAATAGGAAAATGGTGTAGAAAAATTATAATTTGTACCGGTAGTAGCTTTAATATTTACTACGATGTCTTGATAGGGATTGATTATCAGTGGAATTTTGTAATAATCAAACATCCCTTCGGTAGATTTTTCTACTTGCTTCATAGATGATGGAAGATCATTTAGATATAACTGATCGAGAGTTGATGGTGTTGGAAGATATAAATGATAAGTAGTAGTGGTTGAAAAATCGACAACTTGATTGTTTTTTGTCTTGTAGTCAATTTTGTATTCATGTTGAATAGACCTTGAACTAATTTTAATATTGTGACTCATTAAACGATTTTGCCAGGGACTTAGCCGAGAAATTTCTGGAGCAGACTCACTTAGATAGCTTGTTTCAGCTATGCAGTTGTTGATAGAAACAATGCTGGCGTTGCATGGATGGCTAAGTATCACTCCTGAGTATGACTGAGAAGCAAGAAGTGTTTCTGTGTCGTTGTCTGCCGACCAAATTAATATTTGGTTATCCCCTATTGTTTTGGCAATGGTTCTGCCAATAACTGGTAAGGAAATATCCTGATTAAACAACCGATCAATATACTGATCGGTTAAGTCTCTATAGAGAGTGGCTCCAGATGAAGCGGTGAAGTCATTTTTAAACTGGTCAAGGACGGCAGATTTTTCTTCTTGAAGGAGCTGTTCCAAGAGAAGGTTGTTGGCGGCGATAACAAAGTTTGGTTTAATCTTTAAGACTTTTTCTGAGAAAAGTGCAAGGTTGTTGGCGGCAAGGGAAAAATCGGGGTTTTCGGAGAGATCTTGAAGTTTGAGAATAGGTATCGTGTTTTTCTTATTGGTTTTGGGGGTGGGAGGAGTCGCATCTTGATAGAGTTTTTCGAGTTCGTTATCAGTGTAGAATTTTTTGGATATAAGCTTGCCTTTGTTTAAAGTAATTAAAAGGTAGTAGTCAACCTTTCCTCCGTTTGGACGAAGGATATGATTATTTTGGAGAAGAACAAGAATATTGCTGGTTTTATCTCCCGAAAAAACTGCTGGAATTATGTCGGTGACTTTAATAAACTGGATCAACTGTTCCTCAAGTGTTTTAAGATTTTGGAACTCGGGGTTTTCTTTAATTTTTTTATCGAGGAAGGATGGGAGTTTGTTGCCACCACTTAAGAAGGCAATCTGATTAATGTTTTCATATAGTTGACTTAAATTTGAGTGGAGAGCCAAACTCAAGTCATTGTAATTAGTATTGTTGTCGATTTTGTTTAGGGAGATGAGAAAATTTTCGGCTAAAACATAGGTTTGGTGAAGATTACTGAGACTTTGGACCCCATAGTCAACAAAGGAGTAGAGATTAAAGATTTTTTCGGTTCCTTTTGGATATATTAGATTGGTAAGTGGTACCACTGGATCAAAAACTGACTCCCCTATCTCTTTCAATTTTTGAGCGTTGTTGAGAGAACTAATTGATTGTTTAAGATTACCGTCTAAGGCATGTTTTACAGATTTTTCGAGTTGTTGTAGAGATAAGCTGGTGGTACCAATAAATACTCCTCCCATTAAAAGACTAATAATTAGGACAGCAAAAAGAAGTTTGCTAGCAATTTTCCTGATGGTAGGTAGATGCTTTTCTTTTTGAGGGCGAGGTTTGTAAACCCAAGTTAAAAATCGGTAGATGATGTTTAATTTTGTTTTTTTGTTTTCTTTTGCGGAAGGATTGTCTATGTACAGAGGAATTATTTGCCTGAGATCGTCGGCAATTTCATTCTCAGGCTGCCAGTTTAGTTCTCCACGTGATTTGGTACCAATAGAGATCAACGATTTTGTTTGAGGATCGTTTTCAGCTGTTGCGTTGATTTCTGGATCTTCCTGGTTGAGAGACGAAATGTTGTTTTTTAACAAATAAGCAAGCTCTAGATCGGTTATTGTGTCTCCTAGTATCCAAAAGTTTTTGCCAGAAGTGTTTGATAAAAATAGTATTTTTACGATTGCTTTAGTAAAGTCTTCAAGAGATAGAGGAAAGAGAAGATTGTCTCCTTTTTGAGATATTTTTATTTCTTTCTCGGTAACTGAGTGGTAAAAACTTGTGTCAAGGGGAGTGGATGGAGTAGAGGATGAGTGTTGGTAGATATCTTTGGTAAAGACTAGGCGGTGGAGTGGTTTGTCTTTTCCAAGATCATCAAGCATTTTTTGGAAATAGTGATTTTTTTCGGTGTCAATTTTTTGACCATGAAGAATTACAACAGCTAGTTTGGAATCAGTCTCGCGACAAAGACTGTAGGTATCAATAAGGCGTTGGCTAATCTGAGTGAGATCTTTTTGAAGGTCAATAACAAAAATCAGATAGGAAGTGTGGTTTGTTTTGTGTTCAACAAATTTTATTTCCGGAAGCTGTTTGTTATCCAAGAAAATTTCTTGGAGTTCTCGGTTGTTACTTAGTATAGAAATCAAGACTTCTCGGGCGGACATTAGTTTAAGTATAAACGAAGAAATTACGTGAAGTATTTTGGCCTTTTTTAGTATGTACGTTATTTACTTTTTTTATTGTGCCTGTTTTTTAAATGTATATGTGCCTATAAACGTAATTTTCTGTTATTACCTTTCACATGTGAAAATCTATACCTGAGGCTATCAACTGTTATCCACAATATTCAAACCAACAAAAAGCCCTCTATAAAGAGGGCGTGATATGTCTTGTGAAAATTTATTTATCCAAGGCTTCGTTTACTAAAGCGTCTGCTTTTTTGTTTTGTTCACGGGGAACAGTAATTAAGGACATTAGTTTTATCTGTCCTTTTTCTTTTAAAGCTTTGACCAAATCGACAATTTGCTGACGGAGTATTTGCAGATGAGGTTGTTTGACTTTGTACTTGCCAAGAATCTGGCGAACAATCAATTCCGAGTCGAGAATATATTTAATTCTTTCAGTAAAAATTTCTTTTTCAGCAAGATACTCTAGACTCCTAATGACGGCGGTATATTCGGCGACATTATTAGTCGTCTCACCAATGGTCTCTGAGAGGGTAAATATTTCTTTTCCTTCCGAGACTGCGTAAACACCAATACCAGCAGGTCCGGGATTGCCACGTGAACCACCATCGGTGTTGATTTCTAGAAGATCATATTTTTGAGTCATGTAGGTATTTTAGAGCATAATTGATAAGGCGAGAAGGAGGATCAGCTTGTTTTGAGGTAGAGTCCAGATGTAGTGGTCAAAGGCACCGGTAAAAATGACAAGGGCAAGGAGGGTAAGGACAAGAGGATTAGAAAGGATTTGTCTGACCTTTTGACGAAGAAGAGAAATAATAATGAGGAAGGTTCCAAGAAAGCCTAGTTCTGAAATAATTAAATAAGGGAGGTTGTGAATTGGTTGAAGTTTTGAAGGAGTTAAAAACGAACCGGGTAGAAAATTACCAAGAGCGGGAATAAAGTTGCCGAGGCCGGTACCTGTGAGAGGATTGTTAATAATAATCTGTCGAAGGTAGGGGAGAAAAAATATTCTGTCGGAGAGTGATTGCCAATTGGAGGTGTAGTTTTGAATAAGTGGCTGAGCTAAAGAAAGAGCAAGAGAAAAACTAATAATTATTTCTGGCTTAAGATTAAAAACAATAAAAGCTAGAGCAACAATGGCCGTTTTGGAAAAGGTTAGAAGGATACCAACAAAGGGAATTATTTTATACCAAGGTTTGGCTGATTTGAAAGAAAACAAATAGAAAACAATAAGAAGGAATCCTGCTAGAGAATTTGAGTGGGAAAAAGTACTCATGGGGCGGAGAATCTCGAGACCAAAAAGATTAAACCTGCCGATACCAGGAGTGCTTCCGGAGTAGGCTCTTTCACCAAGATAATAAAAAGGGCCATTAAGAGAAGTTTGAAAGATTAATTGAGCTATTTCCAGAGATACAACTAAGAGAGTGCTGCATAATAGGGAAGTACGAATTGTCTCCCATTTGAGATGTCTTAGTTTTAAAGTAATAAAGAATAAAAGATAGAGAAGGAGATGGAGCCACCAGATAAGGGAGTTTTGAGGAACAAGAGAAAAACTAGTATTAATAATAATAAAGGAAAGAAAAAGACAGACAAAGAGGATGTTTTTTTTGAGAAAGGAAATAATTATTTTGTAATTAAACAATACTAGAGTAATTAAAAGAGTATCAACTAAATAGAGTGTGGGGGAGAGGTAGTCAATTTTGATTCCAGCAACACGAGAAAAGGATGGCCAGAAATGAAGACCTAGTTGAGTAGGTAGCAAAAAGACAATAATCTTGATAAGTAAATCACTAAACACTAGCTGCGATTGTACAAGAAAAAAGACTTAGTTTTGGGGAACAATAACCATTTGACGGAAAGGGGCTTCACCGCGAGACTCTGTTTTTATACCAGGAAACTCTTCGAGAAACAGGTGGATAATGCGACGTTCGTATGAACTAAGATTAGGAAGAATTATTTCTTTTTGAAGATTGACGGCTCTTTGAGCGGCGTCTGATGCAATTTCCTTGAGGGTTTCTTCACGACGTTCTTGATAGTCGTTGACATTGAGATGGAGCTTTGGCCAGACGGAAAATCTTTGAAAAATAATGAGAGAGAAAATCATACGAAGAGCAGAGAGTCCTTCACCATGGTGACCAACAAAAACACCGGCTGATTCCTGGGGAAGAGAAAGGGCGATGTTGACATTTTCGTCGTCAGCAAGCTCGATAACGATCTGGTCCTCGGATAAACCTAGCTGGGATAGTACGTTAGTTAATATTTCGGTAATTTTTGATTGCTCCATTTTTTTATATTGATTATTTGTATACAAATTTATTTTTTTCCGGTAAGACGGAAAGCTAGATCGCGAACTTTATTAATTGCCGGAATAAGGCCACCCCAACCAGAGAAGAAATATTGATGGACGAGCGAGAAGATGGTAGAAACAACCCAGTAGAGAACAAGACCTGATTGAAAATTGAGAGAGATTACGACGGTCATTAAAGGCATCATGTAGGTCATTTGTTGCTGCATAGATGAAGCCATTTCGAGACGGTTTTCTTCTTTTTTCTTGTCTTCTTTTCTTTTTGGATTTTTAACTTCAGAAATAATACCTGATTGCATCATAAGGGAGTAGACAAGCTGAGAAACACCCGCCAAAATAGGCATAATGAAGGTTCTATCTGGTTTGGTGAGGTCAAGGTATATGAAGTAGGGATTAACAGTGGTACCAGCCACGGAAGACTGACCAAGGAAATACATAAATACCTGATAGAGAGAAATGAGGATAATAATTTGAAAAATCTGGGGGAGACAGCCGGCAGCAGGATTAATACCTTTTTCTTTGTAAAGGGCTACTTGGGCTTGTTGGAGAGCTGTTTTGTCGGAGTATTTGGTTTTTAGTCTGTCAAGCTCGGGTTTCAGGTCTTGCATTTTTTTGGCAGACTTGAGTGAGGGGATGACCAAAGGAAGAAGTATTATCTTGGTAATAAGAGTGATAGCAATGATAGAGAGACCGAGATTTCCACCAAAGAGCTGGTAGAAAAAAAGGAGAGTTTGATAAAGAATTCCATTTATTGGTGCAAGCATAGTTATTTGATTTTATCAGTCCCGGTCCAATCTTACCTCTCGCTTCTTTGAACTATTCGTTCTGAGCTTGAGGGGCGATAGGAGGGACGGATGTCCCCGGAACAGGGTCGTAACCACCTTTAAAGAGGGGATTACATCTTAATATTCTGTTAAGTGACAGTTTTGTCCCTTGAATAATACCATAACGACGATATGCTTGTCTTGCATAAACAGAACATGTTGGTGTAAAACGACAAGCAAAAGAAGAGCCAAAGAGAGACTTCCCGATGGCATGATAGATTGGAGAAAAATACTTATGATAAAAATTGAACATTTTATTTGCTAAAAAGATTTTTGAGATCTTCTTCCAATTTTTTACTGCTTTCTGTTAAAACTTGGCGTTTGGGAATGACGAGATAGTCTTGGGGTGTGATGGAGGAAAGAAAGGACTCAAGAAGAGTAGAGGTAATTCTTTTGATTTTGTTTCTATCGACAGCAAGGTTGGCAGTTTTTTTAGATAGGAGAATAGCTAGTCGAGGAGAAGCTGCTTTTTGATCATCAGGGGTGGCGGCGGAAACGACTGTAAAATATTGACCAATGACAGTTTTACCAGTTTTGGTAAGACGATCTCTTTGCTGGCGAAGGGAAAGACGGAGACTCTTTGGCAGAGCCATAGATTAGACCGACAACTTTGTCCTACCCTTAGCGCGACGGCGCTTGATGACATTACGACCATCATGGGAGGCCATTTTAATACGGAAACCGTGGGTACGAATGCGTTTCTTTTTCTTGGGCTGGTAGACTCTTTTTGGCATGGTTTTATTTTATCATTGATGAGCGGAGCTTATTATACCTTATCTAGGTTGGGAGATTGCCACACCATGAGTACATGGTTCGCAATGACGGAACGGGGGGGGAGATTGACACCCCGCCTCATCAGCGGATCGCAATGACAATTTTTGGATTTGAAGTAGTATTTGCGGAGATAGGGCACGAAGATGTTATTTGATGCGTTTGTGATGGGTATTTTGGGGGTTGTAGAATGTGGATAACATGGTAAAACTGAACTACACCTGCCCAGTTATTAATATTTTTCGTTATGGAAATTGACGCTAGTCATTTGTGGCAAGCAGTTTGTGGAGAGCTGGGGGTATCCATGTCTCAGGCTGGTTTTAATGGCTTTGTCAAACCTTGTTTTATTAAATCGATAACGCCGATTGACAATGAAAGAATAATAGTAGAGTTGGCGGCACCAACAGCATACCATGTGAGAACGATCGATGAAAAATATTTTATTACTATAAAACAGACACTAGAAAAAATTTCTCACAAGAAGTGTGACGTAGCATTGGTAGTAGTTGAAGCAAAAAAAACTGAGGTAGGTATAAAATCGTCTTCAAAAAGAGATAGTGAAGAAGCAAATATGAATTTGTTTGTATCTCCAGAGTCAGACAAACAAGCAGGAAACAATCTCAATCCTAGATATTTATTTGATAATTATGTGGTCGGAAGTTCAAATCGTTTGGCTTTTGCGGCCGGGAAAGCAGTGGTTGATTTTCCTGGTACTCGGCACAACCCTTTGTTTGTATATGGTGGGGTAGGGGTAGGAAAAACACATTTGATGCATGCTGTGGGACATGAGTTGGTAAAAAAAGGAGTAGGTAAAGTAGTTTATGTAACCTCGGAGCAGTTTACTAATGATTTGGTAGGGTCTCTTCGATCAAAAATGACGGATGCTTTTAAAAAGAAGTACCGACAGGTGGGAGCACTACTGATAGACGATGTACAGTTTTTTGGAGGCAAAGACTCAACTCAAGAAGAGTTCTTTCACACATTTAATGAGCTGACAAACAAGTCGGCACAGATAGTGATGACATCTGATCGGAAACCACAAGATATTGAAGGTTTGGAAGATAGATTGAAAAGTCGATTTTTAGGAGGAATGGCGGTAGATATCGGTTTACCAGATTATGAAATGAGAGTGGCTATTTTGCGACAAAAAGCACAAGAGATAAAGGTGGAGGTGGAGGATGGGGCTTATGAGCTGATGGCTAACAACTTTAACACCAACGCTAGGGAGCTAGAAGGTACTTTTGTGAAGCTGGCTGTAGGAGCCAGTTTGGAAAGTGGGATGCTCACCAAAGAAATGGTACAACAAACAATGGGCTTACCAGCAAGCTTTGTTAAGGAAATTAAAGTAAGACCAGTAAAAGTAATTTCGACAGTGGCCAAGTATTTTGATTATCGAAATAAGGATTTGTTGGGAACGAGCAGGAAAGCTAACCTGGTAGTGGCGCGACACATTGCTATGTTTTTACTACGAGATACATTGAATATTCAACTGGAGAAAGTGGGAGAGATTATGGGTGGAAGGGACCATACAACAGTAATGCATGCTGTCGAAAAAATGAAATTAGAGATAAATGAAAATGGCGATATTAGGCGAAAAGTAACCGCTATCAAACAAGCGTTATACACGTAAATATCCACAACTTATCCACATAACGTGGATAACTTTGATAATAGTGGATTAATAAAGAAATATTAAAATAACTGTTGATAAGTGGGGGAAGTTATCCCGAAAATTATCAACAAAAAAGAGGGGTTGTTTTTAAAAAGTCAGTCTTAAAAAAACAACAAAGATCGCAAAAAGATGGATAAAACAATGAATGAAAATTTAACAACAATAAAAATAGGCAAAGGACGAAGCTATAATCAACAAATCAACAGACATTATTACTACTATTACTATTTATTTAGATTAATATAATAATTAGTATAGAAATTCTATGAAAATAATTGTTCCGTCAATTGAGTTAAAAAAAAGTTTGGGAATTGTAAGTCGGGGAGTAAGTCCGAGACCTCAGTTACCAATTCTATCTGGAGTATTACTTAAAGCTTTGAAAAATGAAGTTTCTTTGGTAGCAACTGATTTGGAGGTAAGTTTTTGGCTTAGCTTGTCGGCAAAAGTGGAAGAAGAAGGGGAAGTAGTGGTACCTGCAAAGTTGTTTTCAGAATTAATATCGGGTTTGCCTTCAGGAAATGTTACTTTAACAGTAGAAAAACATATTGTAAAAATTGAAGTAGACGGTATTGTTTCGGAAATAGTAGGTCAGGGAGCTGAAGATTTTCCAAGTATCCCAAGAGCTAACAAAGCACAAATTATATTAAGAAGCGGGGATTTTAGACAAAAAGCAGATAGAGTGTGTGTAAGTGCGGCAAGGGATGATACTCGTCCGGTACTCACTGGAGTTTTATGGGAGATTAGTGGAGACAAAGTGTCGCTGGTGGCAACTGATGGATATCGATTGAGCGTTGATAAACTGATGCTATTAAAAACAGAGTTGGAAAAAGAAACACGATTAATTTTGCCTTCGAGGACTTTGCAGGAGATTTCTAAAATGTTGGGAGAGACAGGTGTAGATGATTTTTCTTTGGAGTTTAATAAAGATAATCATCAAGTAATTTTTAAAGTGGAAGAGATAGAGGTATCGTCGAGACTCATTGCTGGCGAGTTTCCTCCTTATCAGCAGATAATGCCGAACACTTATTCATCTAAAGCGGTATTTGGCAGAGGAGAGATACTGGAAGGCGTCAAAAGGGCAAGTTTGTTTGCGCGGGACAATGCTAATATTGTTAAATTACAAATGGAGAAAGATGGTGTTGTTGTTAGGGCGGAAAGTTCTCAGGTAGGGACAAGTGTAACTAAACTGTCGGCGACAACCGAGGGAGAGGAAATGACAGTGGCCTTTAATGCAAGATATTTACTCGATTATTTGGCTACTTGTACTTCTGATAAGGTAATTTGGGAAACAGAAGGGGAACTGAAACCAAGTGTTTTTAGAAATGAAGATGAAGAAACTTGGGTGCAAGTAGTAATGCCGGTTAGGGTTCAGAGCTAGTAATCCAAATGACGTTTATATAATTGAGATCGCTTAAGGAGATTCCGAGCGACTTTAACCAATTAAGAGCATCTTGTTGACTTTGAACGGCTGGTTCTTTAACACTTATGGTATAAGTTGATGTCACGTAGCTAAACTCGATTGTAAAAGTGTCTTTTATAATTGGTGAATTGAGTCGAACTTGAGATAGAGTTTCGTCGATTCTAGCTTTATCTGTTTTGAGATATTTATTTAGATCTTCTTCTATCATGCGATTCCAGACTTCACTACTTTCATAAGGGTTTGTTCTGGGATAGGTGTTTGTTTTTGTGTCTGTGGAAATTATTGTCGATTCGTCAACTGTTTGTTTTTGAGGTTTTTTTGAGTAAATTATTTGAGAGACAATAATAATAATTGCTAATAAAATGATTCCTCCAATAATTTGATATTTTTTGTTAATTTTGAGCATATTTTTTATTGAGGTACAACTCCCCACATTCGACTAATAGTAAAGGTGTCATTTGTGTGGACATAGTTTTCACCAGACCAAGGATCCATCGTAGTATATTGATCTCCTTCAATTCCAACTATAACAAGAAAATGACCACAACCTTCGTCTCTAGAGCAATCAATATGGAGCATACCAAGAGCGAAGATTAGACCACAGTTGCTGAGATATTGACTTGCCTCATCAAAACTGTACCCAATATCAGTAACACTTAGGCCTCGATCTTGCATGATTTCAATATTTTTTGCTGCAAAACTGGAACAGTCGTTGTATGGAGGAGATAAAGGATCGTAGTGGTAACCACCGTTGGTGTGCATTTGATTCCATAGATCAACAACATTTTCGTTGCCACCAAATGAGTTGATTATCATAGCAACAGAAGCAGTTCCACACCCACTATTTCCTATGGTACAACGACTTCCAGTATTGCAGCCGTTTGGGCATAGAGTACGACTCCAAGAAGGATCACGTTGAGAGAGAAAAATATTTTCAATGTTGGCACATCCGGATACTTTACCTGCAATAGGAGTTGACTCAAGATGAACAAGGGTGGAAATAAGAGGAGCTGTAACGACAGAAGTGATATATAAGATTATTCCAGCAAAAGTACCGATAATAAGTATACCTGCAGCAGAACCAGCAGCAGCAACGGTAGAAGTGGTTAATACGGTTATTGTAGATCCAACACCTGCTGCGACCGCAGTAACTCCAGCAACCGGAATAGCTAAAAGATCACGACCTTTTATTTCTTCGCCGTAGATTGATTTGCTGATATTAACAAATGCTTTTTTAAGGGCACCAAAAACTTTATCGCCGATAAAGAAGATAACTTCAATAGCAACGGCAAGAAGGATACCAAGTCCAGGGACGACATTGGCAGCTTGGGCGGCAGTTTCTAGAGCTATTTTGGTGCCGACTTTGGCGCCAAGTTTAATTGCAGCTTTGGTGGCGGCTTCTGCTGCCAGTTTTTTTACAGACTCTTTGAGTCCGTTTTTAAGAAGTGTTTCAGCGCCTTTTTTGAGAGTTTCGTTGGAAAGACTCTGCATTAATCTCTTTAAAACAATTCCTCCTGCTTTGCGACCAGCCCAAGAACGTAGAGAACCTAATGGGTCTTGAGCAACACGTAAAACTCCTCCTAAAGCACCTGCTTTATCAGAAATTTTGCCAATTAAATTAGATGAAGGTTTAACAATATTGTTGGAGATATCTGTTTTTACATGGGAGATTTCTTTTCCAAGAGATGAGTTAACAATTTTTCTAATCTGAACACCAGTTGAGTCAAACAGATCCTTTCTGGCTTGATAGAGTTTTCCTAAAGATGATTTGGGATATTTTGTGGCGTATTCACGAGCGTGAGCGAGAAGATTTGGAGTGAGTTCTTTTCCAACTAAGAGAATGGCCTGAGGGGAAAGATTTGCATTTTGAGTTTTGGGATTACTAACAATAGCGGCGGCGTATTCGGCTTCATAACCTGCGTTGGGACGAAGGGTTCCCGGTAAATCTTTTCTAATGGCTTGTTCCAGAAGATCAGCATCATCCATGGGTGTAAACAGATGAGGTTTGACACCGTTATTTTCTAGATTACTATAAATGGTAGAAATGTTTTGGTTGGCGAGTTCTATACGGTCAAGGAGATCGGGATCTTTAGATAGCTGAGCTTTACGACTGGCTTCAAATTTTTGGAAGGACTCGGTTTGTTTGGCAACTAAATTTGAAAGACGAATTGATTCACTTTCATTAAAAGCTTCTAGATGTTGGTTTTCTTCGACAAGAGATTTAATCTCTTCAGTTTTTCCTTGTTTTTGAAGCTCAATAATTTTCTCTTCATTGGCGGTAATTTTGCTTTCATATTCATGAGTTTTGTTGTCTGAAGAAACGATTTCTTGGTACACAAAAGAAACAAAACCACCAGGAATGGTTGCGAGATTTTTTTTAACTGTTTCATCAAGATTTGAAGTGTTGATTTGAAGTGTTGATGCTTGGATAGCAGTATATATATCGGAAACTCCGACAGTATTTAGTTCTACAGCCGAGGAAATAATTTCATTTTGAAGAGAAGAGGGAAGTTTTGAAAAAGTTCCATAAGTAAAAGCGACTTTTTTGACTGCGTCGTAGGAAGTGGCCAGGGCAGCTATTTTTGTTGATGACTTGGGTGAACCTAGTTTAACAAATGTTTCGTCTGGATTTTGAAATTTTTCTCCTTGTGACTGGCGACGTTCTTTGTTGGCCAAGACTTGATCGTTTCTTTTTTTATGAGCAATGGCAATTTTAACTTGCTGAGCAACTGTTTTTTGAGAGTTTGACTTGATTTCTTCGGTGGCTAGATCGGCTTGGTTTTGACGATACTCGGCAACCATAGACTCAAGTTCGGGAGGAATTGAAGTAGCTTCTTGTTCTGGTTTTTTAATTTCTTTTTTTTCTTCCTCTGCTCCTTCTTTTTCTGATCTAAGGGTGGATAGTTTTGAGATAAGATCGTTAATTTCAGAGATGTTGACATATTTTTGGAAGGAATAGACGTCTTTGATTCGGGGATCAACTTCATAACCGAGTAGACTTTTGCAGTAACCGTCATAAAGAGAGTAGGCTTTACTTAATATATCTAAATCACCAGTGGATAGTTTGTCACTTTGAATAGCGTAGTAAGAAAGTGATTTTTCGAGATCGCGAATTTCTGGAG
>DATIKJ010000031.1:0-37308 GCA_035477615.1 Spirochaetia bacterium
GATAGCCTATCATATAGCCAGTATAGCATGGCTAGTTTCGGTTATTTACTGGGTATATTAAGGAATCTCAATTATTTTGATATAATATGGGATATTGACTGCGTTCTTTAAATTGGAGGATAGGAGGAAATGTTGAAAAAAGTCTTGATCGTTTACGTGAGTCCACATATACAGTATCTTTGGAGTGGATATGGCCATGCCTTTCGATGTGCGGGCTATGAGATTGCTGAAATCCCCTTTTTTTTGACAAATCACTCATCAGAAAATAATTCTGAGATACTTGTCAATTTACTAATAGGCAGATCAAAAAATAAATTTGATCTGATGGTTGTGTTTGATGAGTACGAAGAGATCCTTAAATCAATTAAGAACTTAATACCCACCAAAGTTCCCGTCTTCTATGTGGACGTCTTTAGAGAAGTTAAGGAAGTTGAAGGCCTGACTTGGTTTGAAGGTCTAACCTTACCATCAGAAATTATCAAAGAGGCAAACAAAATACTTCGAAGATGAGAAATAGCCCTGGTTTATACCAGGGTTTTTTATTATCTTGGATGATGAAAGATATAAGTTAAAGCAATAGCAATAGCGTCGGCGGCATCATCTGGTTTGGGAGTTTCTTTGAGATGTAGAATTTTGGTGACCATAAACTGAATTTGTTTCTTTTCAGCCTTACCATAGCCAGTAAGCGAGGACTTTACTTGAAGTGGAGTGTATTGAAAAATGGGAAGTTTGGACTCCTCTCCTGCCAGGAGAATCACTCCTCTAGCGGCACCGACATCAAAGGCTGTTTTGACATTGGTAGCAAAAAAGAGAGATTCAACGGCCAATATGTCTGGTTTGTGTTCTTTGATTAGTTTTTGAAGAAAAATGTTTATTTTTAAAAGCCTTTCAGGTAGTTCTGATTTTATCTTTGTTTCAAAACAGCCATATTCCACAAGAGAATCAACCCCTTTTTTATGGTTGACTATGCCCCACCCAACCCTACCTGTGCCTGGATCTATACCTAGTACCTTCATATATTGAATTGTACACAGTTTGACTCAATAGAATAGCTTTGATACACTATGGCAAGCAATTTAAAATAATGGAGGTGTGTATTGAAAGTATTATTTCTGGCCCCGTATATAAAAGAAACAAGAGTTCCTAGTGAACCCCCTCTCCCTATGCATGGTTTAACTCAAAGTTATATTGAAGAACTTCGCAAAAATGGTCACGAGGTGTGTCCTAGCTCAGATCCCAATAGTCTTGATGTATTGGGTAAAAAATTTGATTGTGTTGTGATTGTGGCTAGTAGTGATTGGCTTTGTGAAAAGATTGAGTTATTAAAACCTGATTTTCCTGTACTTTACTATTTTATAGGATTTAATAGTGATAGACCAATCTCTCAATACATCAAGCCATTTTCAATATTTTCTGAAGACGACTTTTTATGGCCGTTTCAGTTTTTTCGTGATTTTAATTCTGCTTTTTAGGTGAAACACGCCCCGATATTAATCGGGGCTTTTTATAGTCTTCTTTCATTTATGTCAGGTTCAATGGTAAAATATATGGCGTTGATGTTTGGGTCAGTAGCTCAGTCGGTTAGAGCACCTGCCTTTTAAGCAGGGTGTCCCGGGTTCGAGTCCCGGCTGACCCACTTTTTATTAAGTCTGCCCTTGTGGCAGAATTAATAAAAGTAGATTAATAGTGACTCGAACCTGACGGAGGCAAGCTCGTAACGATCTTGCCGAGTCGCGGTCTGAGGCGATTCAGCAGAATCGACCGAAGACTTCGAGTCCCATTTAATTTTGGCCCCGTCGTCTAGCGGCCTAGGACGTCAGGTTTTCATCCTGAATATCGCGGGTTCGATTCCCGCCGGGGTCACCAAAGGAGATTTCTCCTCAGCAAAGTGCTGAATTAGATTGAAGGATGGGGAAATCTCGTTGGTTCCAAATTCTCCATCCTTGTAAGTGACACCTTTGGGGAATATTGCGTATTGAAGTTTGATTCTTTTGTCGGTATCCAACCTTTCCCAGAGCTTACCAACATCGGAAAGAAAACTTGCTGTGAAGTTTATAACTGTCTCCGCTTCGTGCTTGTCAATTTTGCTTTCCGAAAGTTCTAAATTAGAAGCCATTTCATCAATTTTTAATTTATCAAGCAATGGAATTGCTTCTTCATTAGTAATCAGCTCTTTGCTTGTAGATTTTATGATTGCTAACCTTTCACTTTTTATTTCTTCAAGTCTGTTTCGGATAATATTTTCTTCGTGTTCTTGATTTCTAACTTTTGCATCAAATTTTTCAAGAAGAACCGCTCTCAAAAGTTTTTGTTGTATTTCTGAAAGGCTAAACATTTTTAAATGTAACCGAAAGTTTTCCTCCAATTTTTCTTTTCTTTCAATCACTCGACATTCGCATCCTTTTTCGGTGCAATGATAGTTTGCATACAAACCTCCGTTGCCTCGGTTGTAGCTACCTCTTAAAGGCTTAAAACAGCTTCCGCAACGTGTAAATACCTTAAGAGAGAAGTCGTTGCTTTTGCCAGTCCTGACATAATTTTTGGGTTTTCCGTAAAGAGCCACGTATGCCTTTTGCCATACACTTTCTTCAATTACGGCTTCGTGTGTACCCATTGTTTCTTGTTTCCAAGTACTAGCCTCCATCATTCCAAAATAGAACTTCTTTTTTATTATTTTATCTATCGTTTTTATAGTTGCTGGTCTCCCCCATAATTTTTCAAAACCCCATATATTTAGTTTGTTTGCTAACTGCTCTTTTGTGTAGATATTCTTTCCAGCTTCTTCGAATAGATTTATAAGAATTGGCTTGAAGGAGGCAAGTAATATTATTTTCTTCTTCCCATCCACAACAGTATGTTTATAGCCAATAGGTGCGCCCCATGGCCATCTTCCTGCTTCAAATGCAGCCATCATTCCACACTTAACTCTTTCTGATTTAACGTTGTTGTCTAATTCCGCCATCACGAGCATCATCCCTCTCATGGCTTTACCCATTGCATTGTCTTCTGTGGGTTCTGTAACTGCCTGAACATTTATTCCTTGTTTTGCCAACATTGCAACGACACTCAATCCTTCGGCAACATTCCTTGACCAACGGTCAAATTTATATACAAGTACAGATGAAATATTGTTCTTTTTCGTTGTGCAATAAGTTAAAAGGGATTTCAGTTCTGGTCTTCCTGAGACTGTTTTGCCTGACGCTCCTTCCTCTCGAAATACCTTAACTGTTGTTAGATTATTCCTATTTGCATACAATCGACATTCTTTCTCTTGAGAATCAAGGCTATAATTCTGAGTCTGTTCTTCAGTTGATACTCTCGTATATATGACTGCATTAAGCATTTCTTCCTTCATTGTATCTTCCTTTCTCTTCCTTATATAAAATCATCATCAGTTCAACTAAAAACTCCACGAGATTTATTTCTTTTCCTACTTGATCGTCACTAAAATCATTAGCCAGAACACCCAATATTTTTCTAGCCTTTGAAATGGTCATTATTCTACAAACGCCTTGTAGGCGGACTCTAAATCCTCCTTATTTTGATAATATCCATCATTCCAACCACCGTCTGAATACGAGACCTTTAATAATGCATTAAATTTGTTTGGAATTAGCTTCAGTCTTCTTGAAAATTTGTTCTTTGACTTTGTTTGCGTTCTCTTTATCACAACTCGTCTCTTTGAGTCGTATTTGTACAAGATAAGCGTAAAGCTCTTTGGTTTAACCTCTGACGTATTGTTCATATTCATTTTCAAATTGGTTCGATAACCCCTTAATCTTTTTTGTTAATTCAAGATATGCGGAAAACAAGTCGTCGCCTTCTGATTCACTTAGAGTGTTCATAGGGTAACTTCGATTAAGAGTGGAAAAGGAAAAGGATATTTGTGAGATTGCCTGCAAATAATCTCTTATTCTTAATAGCTGTTGTGTTGCTTTCAATTTCATATTTTTGCCAAAAAAAACAGACCCCAAAATTTGGAGTCCGCCATAAAGATTAAACTTGTACGAATCTGTCTGTATTATATCAGATTCCTTGAAATATTTTTTCTATGTCAAAGCGTCGGAAAACTAAATCTTGTTATCTGCAAACAGCCTTTCATTATCAGTCACAGGGTGGTGTACCTGCAGGATACTGATAGTTATACTGCCCACCATAAACTGGGTGAGCATTATAGTATTCTTCCCATGTTGAATAACATTTTTGAGTCGGTACTTGAATCGTATCTGTCAGAATAGTATGTGTTCCATAACTTATACAATTTTGAGTTTGTGTGGCGCCTCTATCACGGTAAGTCTGTTCACAGCTTTCTGCTGCAGATCCCTGAAACTTAACGTAGCAACCATTTACTAAACTATTTACCTCAGATCGCACTGCTGATTTGCAACTATCAATAACAGATTGTGAAACTACCACAGCAGTTGGTGCAGTAGTTAATGATTTACTACTTTGTTGATTCCAATATTGATCCATTCTTGTCATACAATCTGCGTAGGTTAATTTTCCAAAATCATATGAATAACCACCTCCAGAATATGAACATGAAATCTTTCCATCCCATGGTTGTATCGTTGGTCTTGCATAATTGTATTGATTTGATGGTTTTCCACTAGCTTGATCTTGTCTGCACTTCTCTATCGAAGAATAAAAATACCATCCACTACCTACCTGACAACACACCGATTTATTACATTCACTCTTTTTTAAATATCTTGTACCTCCACCACAAGTATTACTTACAGTGCAGTTGACCATATAGTCCATTGGTTTCCCCCAAGATTCATTTAACTTCTTACACTCGGATTCACTTGTTTTAAATATCTTTCCGTCTGGCCCAACACATTCAAAAGAACCACCTACCGCATTTGCTGTTTCAATACTTTTCTTTGCTATTGTACTTTCCTTAATGACTTCTTGTGCCAGTGCAGGAATAGTTGTAGGACTGATTATGGCTGCCGTGGGTGTAACTTCTTGTTTTTCACTAACAAACAACTCGTTGAAATTTGCACTAACTAGGCCAACTCCCCCAACCACAAGTAACCCAATAATGATACCTACGACTTTCGGGGACCACACATCAAGCATTTTAAACAAAACCATAAAACAAAATGAAAGTATACCTACAATAATATCTACAACAAATACAAATACACTGATGTTTTCTTCAAATTGATTCTCCGTTTTAATGTAACTCATTCCAACAACTACAAGAATAGAAAAAACCCAAAGGAATAATGAGTATTTCGATAATTTGCCAAACTTCGTCTCATGCAACAAACTCAGCCACCGACCTTTCTTTTCTTTCATCTAGTGATATTTTATACCTTAGGATATTCTATGTTTTTCAAAGCCCTAAAATGTTAAGTTTTGTTAACATATTTGAGGCTAATGTGTTTTCTAAACTATCGTGAAAGAACTTCCAAAATTGATATCTTTTGTTACATTCATCATTAATACATTTTGGAACTTATCAATAAATTTATCTTTTTCGACAGTTTTAATCTCTAAAATTTTATCAATCTCTTTTATGTCTTTTTTTGATATCTCATCTTTTACATCTTTGAAACCCTTTGTATGATTAAGAAAATTAGACATAAAATATTCAATGAAAATTCCATTAATTTTATTTCTATTTGTTACATAGAGGGCAAATTCGTCATTAAAATACTTAAGCCTCGAACTTTTTGGTAATTCCTTCACACTATACGACAATGAATCAGACTCAGGATCATATCTAGAAACCCAATTTTCTCTTTTGACAACATCACTAAAATTAGCAGCAAAAAGCACTAATTCTTTTTTAAAATCTTGATTTGAAATTGATGGTTGAATATTCATTTATCTAATTTGTTTTAAACCGCAATATTTTTGTTCTCTAATATAGTTTACTTCAAAAGCTGTAACAACTTCATAGGGGTTACCTTTTCGATATACAACAACTTTAGCATAACTGTAAGCTGAGCATCGTCTAAAATAACACCACTTGTTTTTTGGGTCATTGTAATCCTGCCATACTTCTACAGGATTAATAAGTGTTTCCTCAATTCTTTTTATGAATGACGTTTTTTGAAGTTCGGCATGAACTATTGCTTTTTGCCCTAATTTTTTCTCAGTAAACACTACTCGTTTTCCAGAAAAATCAATAGTGTCGATGATTAATTTCCTTTCATTTCTTGCCATCAGTTCAGGTTATCATATCACTTAACCAATATTCACTTTGTAATTTTTGCTCTCGTCAAGGAACATCACTCCGTCGATGGTATTTTCATTTCTACAGTTAGTTTTTATATTTCAATAAACATTGAACCACCTACGAGGTGAAATATCTCTCAATTCTTTTATTGTTTATGTTGTTTCCGTTTAAGGAAGCTTAGAATTCGCCAATAAACCAAATAAACATATATCTTTATATAAGATTCTATTGATCTGAATAACGTTGGTAAACTTGTTCTAATAGTCTCTTCAACTGGAGCAGAGATTAACTCAGCTATATCGTGCCCCACAGCCATCCTCATTACATATGATTTACCAATTGAATCTCCAAAATATATGTTTAATGGATACCCTTTTTCTTGATAAAAATACTTAATCAAATCTGTACTTGTTTTTTCTTCATCCCGAATTCCAAACGTTTTCACTTTCAAATCTAGTTTAACTTTGTCTTGATTGCCAGACGCAAGTATATTCGATCCACTTAATGACAAGCATAGCCTCCATACAACTTTAACATCGGTCAAAATCAGGAAAAATGGTTCAAAGCTTATTGAATGGCAAACTCCTTTTCCAACATTTTGAAGATAAAAATCTGGAGTAATTTCTCCCTGTTTCTTTTCATATACCACCTTTAAAAAAGGCATCTCGCTCGCTCTAAGTTGTCTGGCGGCTGTAGTAAAACTTTTATATGTAACCCAAAAGCCAATAACAAGGAGAACATCTTTTGACATGGAAATGAAGTTGGGATCCTGAATATAATCTATGATAGTCATGGCAAGATTCTATCTTCAAATGTTATTGGTGTCCACATCTCATTGCCAACATAGTTCCATTATCTATTGGTAGTAATGGAAAGCAGGAATTGGTATTTGAATTAGGCTCAGGTAAATTGACTTCAGTTCAGACAGTATCTGGTTCCATTCCCATACCCTTGGGGTCACAAGCAAAAAAAAGTCTGGTTTATCCAGCCTTTTTTTATTTATCTAGCGCAAGGAATTGTAAGGTGTAATCAAATTTATAAAAGAATTTTTATATTTTGACAGTTGGTGACTTCACTGGAGTAACTTAGTGATCGAGTAACTTCGCCAAATACATCATTAAAATACCAGCCAAAAATACACCAAAGGAAACCATCGACTTTCTTAGATCTTTTTCTTTTCTAATCTCCGGCATGAGATCAGAAGCAGAAATATAGATAAAACCACCGGCTGCAAATGGTAAAAGGTATACCATGAGCTCGTCTATTTGAAATGAGAGAAAATAGCCGACAACTCCACCCAAGATTACTGATAATGCAACCAAAAAGTTCGCTAACAATGCCTTTCCTTTTTTAAAACCAGAGTAGAGAAGTACACCAAAATCTCCAATTTCTTGAGGAATTTCATGGAGAGCGATGGCGAAGGAGGTGACGATACCTAGTTTGACATCGGCGATAAAGGCAGCTGAGATAATAAGACCGTCAATAAAGTTATGAACCACATCACCGAATAAATTCATATAACCAAAGGTGTGAATTTCGCAATGTCCTTTGTGGCAATGGCGCCAGTGAAGCACTTTTTCTACTAAGAAGAAAAACACAAACGATAGCAAAACAATTCCAAAGATATCTCCGCCTTCAATCTTTTCTGCTGCTTCAGGTAACAGGTGAAGAAATGCTCCTCCCATTAAGGCTCCAGCCGAGAGAGATACTAGAAATAAGAGAATCTTTTCGAGCTTCTTTTCTTTCATCGCAAGAGTAAATACTCCGACAAGTGCTCCAAGACTAATAAGGAATGTAGCAACGATGATGTTTAAGAGAGTGTTCATGATTTAATTTTTGGCTGTTAATGAAGAAACAAAGTGATTATGAATACGGTTAATATCTATTTTATTCTACCTCACCACAGTTTTATTTTGACTGTGATTACTTCGCAGATATGTTCATTAAATTTATATTTTTCTAGATTCTTTCTTTTGAAACCAGAATTGAGGTTTCTTTTTCAATATCTTGAATGGTACCTTCAGCTTTGATTTTGATGAGACGATTTTGATTTTCTAATTTATTTAACATAGGCAAAGTTAAAGTTTTAAATGAATTGAGACGTTTTTCCACGACACACTTTTCATCATCTTGACGGATCGGAACGTTGTTTGTCTCAGCAAGACGTCTGCGATATTCTGCTCTACTTTTTGAAGTTTCATCGGAGATATCAAAATACAGATGTACACTGCTGGCATTTTCAAGATGGGAAACCAGTTCGTCCATGAGTTCCATTTGACCAATAGTTCTGGGAAAACCAGTAAAGATAAAGTTTTCGTATCCCTCCGCCATTTTTTCAGAAATAATTTGACCGACAACATTGATCATTACATCGTCCGGAAAATAACCACCTTGTTTTTCGACATGATCAATGAAGGGTGCAAAATCTGAGTAATATCTACCATATTCACCAGTACCTGTTTTTGCATCTCGATAGATATCTCCAGTTGACAGTTTGATAGCTTTATCACCTAGATTTTTGAGCAAAATGTCGGCTTGGGTATCTTTTCCGGACGATCCTTTTCCATTAATAAATAGAAAATTAATATGGCTCATTGGCCATATTTTACTCTTTGATGATCTCTTTTAGTACGGGATGGTGCCTGTTTGTGATAAAATACGGTGATCTAATTCAAGTACATTAAATTACTCTGGAGGCTAAAATGACGCGCTATAAACGAGTTTTGTTGAAAATCACAGGGGAATTATTCGTTAAAAAAGGCGAAATGGGAATCGATTTTGATGAAGTAAAAAAAGTGGCGTCTTACTTGGCACATTTGCGTAACGTACACCAAACCGAGCTTGCAATTGTTTTGGGTGGTGGAAATCTATTTCGCGGTAGAAATGTAAGAGATGATAAGTTTGACAGAACACAAGCTGACTTTATTGGAATGTTAGGAACAATAATGAATGGTCTTGCCCTACAAGGTGAGCTCAACACTCTTGGAGTCCAGTCTAGAGTCATGTCGTCTTTGTATGTTAATCAAGCCTGTGAACCGTATATTCGACTTCGGGCAATCCACCATATTGAAAAGGGAAATATTGTGATTTTAGTTGGAGGAACAGGTAAGCCATTCTTCACAACAGACACGACGGCGGCCCTTTTAGCTGCAGAAATGAATTGTGAAATTCTCTTGAAAGGAAGTAGTGTTGATGGTGTTTACTCCGCTGATCCAAGACAAAATAAGGATGCCACAAAATACTCCTCCTTGTCTTTTCAAGAAGCACTAACTCAGGGATTAATGGTAATGGACGACACGGCTTTTACCGTATGTAAAAGGGAAAAAATCCCCATAATTGTTTTTAATGTGGAAGATATGGAAAATATTGAAAGAATTCTTAATGGAGAAACAATCGGTACGATTGTAAGTTAAAAGATATCCCCGGGTAATACCCGGGTATTTTTTTTCTTGTATATTTAAGATATGTTAAACACTTTACAGTTTGCAAAATTATATTTACTAACATTACCCGTTTTCTTATTAATTGATGGGTTGTGGTTGACGGTAATCGCCAAGAATTTTTATGCCAAATACTTGGGATATCTAATGACTCCAAGTCCAAACTGGTTTGCAGCTTCAATATTTTATTTTGGTTATGTTATTGGAATAATAATTTTTGCTGTATCCCCTGCTCTGCAAGAAAATTCACTAACTAAAGCTTTAGTATTAGGTGGCCTTTTTGGGATGTTTTGTTATGCCACATATGATTTAACAAACTTGGCTACCATCAAAGACTGGCCTTGGTTTGTTGCTGTGATTGATATTGTGTGGGGAACGTTGGTTTCTTTAATAGTGGCTGGAGCTGGATTTTATATCGGGAAAAAAATTATTTAAGTATTTTTGGGTGGCCAAGGGAAAAAGGCATTTGTCTTTTGACGATAGATTTCAAAATCTTTTCTTCCTTCGTATTTCTTTTCTAACATAGGTATTCCTGAGACTTTTAGAATCAAAAATGAAATGGTTAGTGGACTGATTATGGCTAAGTACCACTGAGGTAGAGTAATAACTAAAAGAAAAATTCCCCACCATTGAGAGACTTCACCAAAATAGTTTGGGTGGCGAGTGTAACGCCAAAGTCCGCTAGTCATTAGTTTACCTTTGTTTTCTTGTTTACTAATGAATTGAGATAGTTGTAAATCACCAAAAGTTTCAAATACAAAACCGACTATCCAAACAAGAAGACCTACAATATTTAACCAGTGAAGGGGGGAAATAGGAGCTTGAGAAGCAACTATGGCTGAAGTTGAGATGAGAAGCATAAAAAAGCCCTGAAGAACAAAAACTTGAAGAAAAGTGCGAGGATAATAAAGTACTCCCCAATCTTTCTTCATTTCGACATAACGGATATCCTCTGATTTTTTGATAAAGCGACCATAAATATGAGTGGTTAAGCGAATTCCCCAAAGAGTAGTAAATAAGGTAATAATTATAAATTGAATAGAATGATTGCTAGTAGTGAGATATAAATAGGCAACAACAACAATAAATCCAAGCCCCCAGGCAATATCAGCCACATCGTTTCTTTTGGTAATAGCAGCCAAGATAAACCAACAGGTCATGTAGGCAAGAATTATCAGGGCAACAGAAAAAATAATAGTAAACATGTTTCATGTTAACTCATTTTCTTCAAACCAACAAAAAACCTGGTTTCCCAGGCTTTTTTGTTTTTAACTCAATTAGCGAACAAATTGTCGTTCTTTACGAACGATCTTTTTGGGACCTTTTTTGACCTTTTTTTCCTTGACCACTTCAACTTTTGCGGCGTTTTTGACCTTGATTGGCTCTGGTCTACCTTTTTCTTCTTTGATAGTGCTTTCTTCTTTTGGAGCCTCAGCTGGAACTTCAACAGAAGCAGACTGACCCTTACGGACAAAGACATCTTTGATTTTAGTAGCTTTTTTACCAAGGAGATGTCTGAGGTAGTATAGTTTGGCACGTCTAACCTTGCCCTTTTTGATGATTTCGATACCAGTAACTGTTGGTGTGTTAATGGGGAATATTTTTTCGACACCAACCCCGCCAACAGCAATTTTACGCACAATAAAGCTTTTTCCTTGACCATCACCACGAATGGCAATAACAATGCCTTGAAAAGCTTGAGTACGGGTTTTTTCACCCTCTTTGATTGTTTGGGAGACTTTGATAGTGTCTCCAACACAGAACTCAATTTTGTCCTGCCATTTGATTTGATTTGCCATAGCGACTTATTTTATCAGCCCGCGAGGGTTTTTTCCACTTGTTCTTCAAGTTCTGGGGTATAGTCGACCTTGTAAGGGAGCTTAATTTTCTTAAGATTGTTACCTGATTCAATGGTTATGGTAATTTCATGATCTCCTTTATTTGCCTTGAGAAGATCACTTACTTTTTCTAAACGCTCTTTTGGTATACCATTTTTGATAAATATCTCATGAATCATATCTTGAGGGGTGAGTTTGGTGTCTATTGGTAAAGCTGAGTCAACTACAATCTGAATTTTTTCATCCCTATTATCAACTTTGCCTCTGATAATAAGAGGGGTGTCTTCAAGAAAGTAAAGTGGATTTTCGGCATATAGTTTAGGGAAAACGACGCAGTCGATACTCTTAGTGTCATCTTCTAAGGTAATGAAGGCCATTTTAGAGTTGTTTTTTTTAGTATTAACCAATCTCACTCTTGATACAACTCCTGCAATTGTTACAATCTGATTAAGATGTAGTGTTGGGTCTAACTGATTTATTTTGTGAGTGATTTGATTAGTCACAATACGCATGATTTTTTTTACTGGATGGTCAGTAAGATAGAAACCAAGAAGGTCCTTTTCCATTTTTAATTTTTCATCCAAGGGCATTTCAGGTATTTCTGGAAGATGATCGATTACATCGTCAGTATGAGCTACGCTGGCAAATAGATCGACCTGACTTGAGTCTTTACTTTTTTGTAATTTGACTATATTGTCTCGAATTATTGGTAAAGCAGCAATTAACTGGGCTCTATTGCCCCAACGGTCAAGTGCCCCTGCCTTTATTAACGACTCAACAACTTTTTTGTTTACTTTTGAAAGGTCAACACGATGAAGTAAATCAGTAAACGATTTGAAGTCTCCATTTTCTCTAGCTGCCAAAATGGCAGTGATGGCTGATTCACCGACATTTTTTATAGCTGATAACCCAAAGCGGATGGCTTTACCAGTGTCTCTGGCTCTACCCTCTGGAAGATATTGATCTTCTGTAAGATCAACGACAGTAAAATCTGTTCTTGATTCGTTGATATCTGGTGACAGCACTCTAATACCTAGAGTCTCACATTCTCCTATTGCCGTAACTACTTTATCAGTATCAGCAGCTTCAACAGACATTAATGCAGTCATGTACTCTACGGGATAATGAGCTTTAACATAGGCAGTCCAGTATGAAACGATACCATATGAAGCGGCATGAGCCTTATTGAAACCATAAGCAGCAAAAGTCTCTATTTGCTTAAATAGTTCTTCCGCTTTGTCTCTAGGTATATGGCCAAATTCAACACAACCATCAACAAATTTTGAGTGTTGTTTTTCCATCTCTTCAGGAATTTTTTTACCAATAGCCTTTCTAAATTTATCAGCTTCTTCCCAGTTGTATCCAGCAAGATCAATCGCCATAAACAAAACGTCATCTTGATAAGTGATAATGCCATAAGACATATCAAGAATTTTTTCTAGTCCAGGAACAAAGTATTTTACTTTGCTAGGGTCTCGTTTTCTTTCGATGTACTCGGGAATTGAGCCCATTGGTCCAGGGCGATAAAGAGCAACCATAGCCATCAAGTCTTCAATACGTTCTGGATGAAGATCCATTAAGTATTTGGTCATTCCTCCGCCAGCCATCTGAAAAACACCAAAAGTTTCACCTCTGGCGAGCATTTTATATGTTTCTTTATCATCTAATGCTAGTTTTTTAATATTTATCTTGATACCGTGAATAGCTTCTACAATTTTGACCGCATTGGCTAGAATAGTCAGATTGGATATTCCCAAAATATCTAGTTTCATCAGCCCTATGTCTTCACTAGCATGCATTTCATATTGAGTAATGATCCGATCACCACCACCGGTTTCTTTTTGGAGTGGGGTAAATTTGACTAAGTCGTCGGGACTGACAATTACTGCAGCAGCATGAACAGAGATGTGTCGAGCATTACTCTCGACTTTTTGAGCCATTTCTAAAAGTCTATTTACTTCCAGATCACTATCTTTCATTTTTTTCAATTCAGGAGTGGTCTCAAGTGCTTTCTTAAGTGTCATAGGAAATCCTTGACTACCCTCTGGAATAGATTTACTGATGAGGTCTACTTTGGAGTAAGGCATACCCATTACTCGACCGATGTCCCGCACAGCCGCTCTGGCCTTCATCGTACCAAAAGTACAGATTTGACCAACCTTTTCTTTACCATAAGTATCAGCGAGGTATTTTATAAGTTCGTCTCGATGAATATCAGCTACATCAAGATCAATATCAGGAGGAGATGGACGGAATGGGTTTAAAAAACGCTCGAAAGGTAATCGGAAACGGAGTGGATCGACAGTCGTAATACCACAACAGTAAGAAACAAGGGATCCTGCTGCAGATCCTCTAGTGTTGGTGTAAATACCAGCATCATCGGCATAGTTTACGATACCGGATTCGAGTAGAAAATATGGTGAGTATCCTTTTTTCTCTATAATTTCTAGTTCATAGTCTAAACGTTTGATAATTTCTTCAGTGATTTCTGGAAATTTTTCTTTTGCACCATCGTAAGCCATGTCTCTAAGTGTTTCTCCAGCTGTCTTGTCTTTTGGAAGTTTGATTTTTGGAAAGTACCACTGGCCGATATTTATTTCTAAATTACAGCGATCAGCAATCTTCTGGGTATTTTCAATAGCTTCTGGTAGATCTGGAAACTCGGCAGCCATTTCATCAGGAGATTTAAGATAAAAGTCCGGAGTGTCAATATAGCGAATACGATTAGTATCAGAGAGCATCTTCCCAGACTGAACACAAATTAAGGCGTCTTGGGCGGCAGCATCGTCTTTGTTAATGTAATGAGAGTCGTTGGTCGCAATCAAGGGAATTCCAAGTTCGCGGCTCAGTTTGATGAGTCCTTTTTCACCCTTTATTTGATTTTCGTGCATTTCTAGTAGTTTGGGCTTTATTTCCGACGGCACTGTGGGTGATAAGGCAAATTGGTCGAAGTGGTGTCGTTGAAGTTCGATAAAGACGTTTGTATCTCCGAAAATTTGTTCGTATTCTTGGAGTTCTTTTTTGGCGGCATCATAGTTATTTTCAACTAGAAGTTTTTGCACTCTTCCCGCAGGACAAGCGGTGGTACAGATAATACCTTTGGAGTATTTTGCGAGAACTTCTTTGTCAATTCTTGGTTTGTAGTAAAAACCTTCCATAAAACCAGCAGTGACAATTTTCATTAAGTTTTGATAACCTTCAAAATTTTCTGATAGAAGAATTAAGTGGTTTGAATCTTGTTTTTCTTTATCAAAACGAGAATTTTTGGCAAGATATACTTCACAACCAATAATGGGTTTGATTCCTTCTTTGGTGGTTTTTTTGTAAAACTCAATGGCACCATACATTGATCCATGATCTGTAATAGCCAAATGAGTTTGACCAAAATCTTTGGTTTTAGCTACTAATTTTCCGATCTTGGAAAGGCCATCCAAAAGGGAAAACTCGGTATGGACGTGAAGGTGGGTAAATTTTGACATCTATTTAATGTTACTACTTACCTATCATCAAGGGTGGTGTAGATATTTTCAAGTAGTGTTACACTTTTTATATGGAGATTTCTAATTCTTTTCAAGTTACTATTGCTTTTCGTATCTTTTTGGCTTTTTTAGCTGGGATACTAATTGGTTTTGATCGTGAAAGAAGTGGCAAAGCGGCTGGTCTTAGAACTCAAATGTTAGTTTGTATAGGATCAGCATTGTTTGCAGGACTGTCTATATATGTGGCAAATAGTATGGGTGTTTTAGGTCAAGATCCAACAAGAATCATGGCGCAGATTGTTTCCGGTGTTGGTTTTTTGGGTGCAGGAGTAATTTTGAAAAATGGAAACCGACTTTCAGGAGTGACGACAGCGGCTACAATTTGGACAACAGCGGCAGTTGGAACTGCGATTGGGGCTGGTTTTTATATTCCTGCAGCAATAACAGTTGTTTTGATCTTGATGTTGACACCAATTGCATATTTGCAGTATAGATTTGGGACAAAAGGAAACTCATATCTTCTAAGTTTTAATAAAAAATATGAAGCAGATATTATGGATATCTTTGAACATCAGCATATTCATGTAATTCAAAAATCAATTCATAAGTCAGAAGTACACGTCCATGTCATGTCAAATGAGTTGAAAAATGAAAAGTTGTTTAATTTATTCGAAGAGAAAGAGATTAAGTTTTCTTTAGAACCGACCGAAGAATAATCTATCAATAATATTTATTGATTTAACAAATTCCTTACCACCTGATTAAGAGTCCGTGGATCTGCTTGACCTTTGGTTTCTTTCATGGCTTGGCCAACAAAAAAACCTGCAACATTTGTTTTCCCCTTTTTATAGTCAGCAACTATATTAGGATTGGCGTCAATAATTTTCTCGACGATGGATTTTAGTTCTTCAGTGTTGGTATTACCGATTTGAGTGGCTTTTTGATACTCCCCTTTTATATCCCCTATTGTTTCTATTTTTTTATTGGCTAAGAGACTGGCTAACTTATTAATGTCAATATCCTTGTCGTCATGGAATTTTCTAATGATAGATAACATCTCGTCACTTGCGACAATTATCTTGGCATATTTTGCTTCGATACCTAAATCAACTAGTTCAGTAATTATCTGATCAGGAAGTTTGGGAAGTTCGCCTTTTAGCTTTTCAATTAATTCATTTTCGATTATAAATGGAGGGATATCTGGTTCTGGGAAATAACGATAATCCTTGGCCTCTTCTTTGGTTCTCTGGAGGAAGGTGATTTTTTTGACAGCATCGTAACCTCTGGTGGTTTTATTAGTAGCTGATTTTTCGACACCCATGTTATTGAACTCCTCTGTTTGCCTAGCAACTTCAAAGTCAATTGCCTGTGAAGCAAAGTTAAAGGAGTTGATATTTTTTATTTCCGAAAGAGGGGTGTAGTGAGTGCCAGTCTCATCTTCTATATATACATTGACTGTAGGTTCCAACCGCATTTGACCTTTTTCCATATCCGCACTGGAAACATCAATAGCTCTTATGATCTCATGAATTTTTTTGAGATACTCTTTGGCTTCAACTGAAGAACTCATGTCAGGATGAGAAACAATCTCGACCAAAGGAACACCAGAACGGTTGTAATCAACAAGAGACACTTTTTTGCCTTCTAAAACAACATGCTGGAGTTTGCCGGTGTCTTCTTCCATATGGACACGCTCAATGCCAATTTTTTTACCAGAGTCAAGCATTATAAAACCGTCGGAACAAAAAGGCTGGTCATACTGACTGATCTGATAGCCCTTGGCAAGATCGGGATAGAAGTACTGTTTGCGGTCAAATTTGCTTTGAGAATTGATACGACAATTGAGTGCCAAACCAATTTTGAGACATGACTCAATAGCTTTTTCGTTGGGGACTGGTAGAGCACCTGGTAGGCCAAGACACACAGGACATGTTTGTGTGTTGGGCTCTTTGCTAAAATGATCTGCCGGACAAGCACAAAACATTTTCGATTTTGTTTCGAGTTCGACATGGACTTCGAGACCGATTAAAGGTGTGACTTTCATATAGTTTTTTCTAGATCAGGAAATAACTGAAACTCGGTATGGCGCTGGAAACAGTCAGCAATTTTGATAGCAGTTGCTTCTTTAAGTTGATTGGAAGTAATCTGCAAACCAATGGGAAGATCATCAACAAAGCCACATGGTAAACCAACACTACAGAGCCCTGCAATTGATGATGGTTCGAGGAGAACGTCTTCCATTTCACCAAACATAGGTTGATTTTTGGATACGCCAACTGATAAAGCTGGTCCTGGTGAAACTGCACCGATAACGGCATCATAGGTTTTGAAGATTTCATCGAACTCACTCACAATTTTAGTTCTGACTGCTTGAGCCTTTTTATAGAAAGCGTCGTAGTAGCCAGCAGATAGTGTGTATGTACCAAGCATAATGCGTCGTTTACTTTCTTCGCAGAAGTTATCTCTTTGGTGTCCAAAACGAATACCATCAAAACGAGCAAGGTTAGAACTGACTTCTGATCTTTGAATAACTGTATAAACACCGATGGAGTAGCGAGGATCCATTAGCGAGATTTCATCAACAGTCGCTCCAAGTAGGCGAAGTTTATCGACAGCATTGTAAATTAAATTCTTAACATCTTCTCTCATATTCGGAAGGAGATATTCTTTAACAAGACCAATGCGAACTCCGTGAAGATCAGGAGAATAAAGACTCTTTGTATATTTTTCGACAGGTGAAGGAGAAGTGGTAGCGTCTTTGGGATCATTGCCGGAAATGACTTCTGTGACAATGGCACAGTCTTCGACGTTTTTCGCTATAGGACCAGGTGAGTCAGTGGAACTGGCCATAGCAATAATGCCATAGCGACTGGCTCTACCGTAGGTTGGCTTTAGTCCTGTGACACCGCACCAAGCGGCGGGCTGTCTGATCGATCCAGCCGTCTCTGATCCAAGTGCGACAGTAGCTAGCTGGGCAGCAATAGCAGCCGCTGATCCACCCGATGAGCCGCCAGGTAATTTTTCGGGATTCCAGGGGTTTAAGGTAGGCCCAAAATCTGATGTTTCAGTACTTGAACCGTGGGCAAAGGAGTCCATATTCGTTTTGCCAAGAATTAATGCGCCAGCATTTTTTATTTTTTCAATAACGGTTGATTCGTATTGAGGATGATAGTCGCGCAAAATATTAGAACTGGCGGTAGTGACAATACCCTTGGTAAGAAAGTTATCTTTTACAGCAAAGGGGATTCCTAAAAGGGGTCGAGTAATCCCCTTTTCAGCAATTTCCTGATCAATGGCTTTTGCTTCTTCCAAGGCATTTTCGTTTAAAGCAAGATAGATATTTAGTTTGGGATTGCATTTTTCGATGCGGGATTGAAAGTGTCTCACTAAGTCAACACAAGTAAAGTCTTTGTTGACGTAACCATCAAGAACTTCTTTAATTGTTAGTTCATGTAGTGGTTTCATATGAGTTCTTCAGCATCGGAGTCTATTAAACGTTCAACTACAAAAAAACCATTGTGTGTTTTTTGGGCCTCTCTTAAGGCAATTTTTTGAGGAAGGACTCTTGAGAGATCTACTTCATCAGCTCGAGTTACATTAGAAAGACCATTGACCTGATAGGTGGTATTGAGATTTTTGGTGTTAATTTCGTTGAGCTGATTAACAACCTCAAGAGTTTTCGTAAACTGCTCGGCAAATAGATTAACTTCATTATCTTGAAGTTTGAGATTGGCAAGCTTACTTATTTTTTTGACATCATCTTGTGTAACCGTAACGGTGTGCATATGTGAATTTTATCAGGAATTCATAGCCTTGATTGTTGTGTTTTAATATCAAAGTTTGTTATTCTTCATTTATATCTCCCAGAACAAACCCTTTAGACTGACCGAAAGAAATTAAGCCGTTGATATCAATTTTTGTTTTTTCTGTCTTGCAGTCTTGAAAAAGTACTCCGGCCAGGTTTGATCCCAGGAAATCTGTTTTTTTGAGTTTGCAGTGATCAAAGACTGTCTTAGACAGATTTGAATCAGTAATTTTTCCACCGGATAGATCACAGTTAATGAAATAGTTTGAGGAAAGATCTGATGAATTAAAAGTGGAGGTAAATAATTTCTGTTTTTCAAAGGTACAACCCTCAAGGATTGATTTTATATATTGACATTTGATAAGGCTGGTGTCTTTGAAGTTTATCCAACTTAGTTTGCATTCTAAAAAGCGGCATTTTTCAAAGGAAGTGGAACTTAATAAAGCATTGGAAAAATCGCAGTACTCAAATTGACATTTTTCAAAAATAGTGAAGCGAAAATTTTGAGAAGAAAACTTACTGTTTAGAAATTTTTCACCGACAAAACTTTTACCTTTAAGTTGGTCAGAAGTGTAAATTACATCTTTGATCATGACCTGAGAGCCTTAATTCTTTCAACAATTGGGGGGTGGGTGTTGAAAAGACCAGCAAACCAGTTAAGACTATTTTTTTGATTCTTTAGCGGATTGGTAATAAAAAGATGAGACGTGGCTTTGTTGGCGGCCTCTAGAGGTTCTTTATCTTTTGACAATTTTTCCAATGCACTCGCTAGCCCCTCGGGATACTTGGTAATAGAGACACTAGTAGCGTCAGCCAAAAATTCTCGTCTTCTGGATATGGCTAGTTGAATTAACTGCGCTATTATTGGGGAGAGAAGAGCCAAAACAATACCGGCAATCATCATAAATGCACCAAGGTTGCCATTATCATTTCTATCCGACTTGCCTCTAATGTTGGTTCTTAAAAGAATGTCGGCGAGCAGGGTAATTAGACCAACCAATATCGTCACAATACTCATTAAACGTGTGTCGTAGTTTTTTATATGACTCATCTCATGAGCGACAACTCCTTCAAGTTCGGTGCGATTGAGTCTTTCTAGAAGACCTGTCGTGGCACAGACAACGGCGTGCTGAGGATCTCTACCTGTCGCAAAAGCGTTCATAGCATTGTCTTTTATGACAAAAAGCTTTGGTATAGGAATGCCTGCTGGTCGAGCTAAATTTTCTGCAACAGTATAAAAGTCAAAATGATCTCTTTTGTTGGCTGGAACAGCCCCCGAAATAGTGAGAATTATTTGATCAGAGTAGTAGAAGCTAATAAAGCTTAGTGTTCCAGACAAAATAAGAGCGATACCAACAGTGGAAAGATCAAATCCTAAGACATAACAAATGAGATATGTGGCAGCTGTAATAAAGGCAATAAAGATAGCAATAACCACACCACTTCTGGCCTTGTTGGCATCTACCAATTCGTAATATGTCGTCATATCGATACTTTGGGATCGGACATCTCGCTCTTACCGACTTCAAGATGCTCTCCTTCTGTGGGCGTTGCAATCCCTTTTTGTTCCTTAAAACCAAACATACCAGCAATAATGTTTGAAGGAAGAGTAACAACTTTAATGTTGTATTCAGCTGAGAGATCTATAACGACTCTTCTGGCATACATAAGTTTGTCAGAGGTGTCTCTTAGTTCATCCATGAGACGTGTAACAACTTCGGCGCCTTTTAGTTCGGGATTACTTTCAACTAAAACTTGAAGTTTGGGGACGAGGTTGCTGATAGCGTCAGAGGCAGCTTCAATTTTGGCCATGTCTTTGCTACCTGATGCCTTTTCAACAGATTTTCTAGCGGAAACGATTTCCTCATAAATTCCCTTTTCATGTTTGAGGTATCCCTTAGCAGAGTTTTCGAGATTAGGAATAAGACTAGACTGACGTTTTAGTTGATTACCAATATCTTGAATAGCTGCTGTGATGCGAGTTTTAGTGGTTTGAAACCAGTTGTACTGAGAAACAACATAAAAGGCGAGAACTACGACTATGCCGAGAATTATGTAACCAAACATTTTATTATTTTAAATGGTAACTGTATATATTCTATCACCTAGTGCAAATACTGTATTGGATTTAGGTTTACACTCATCATGAGTAAATTAATTACTCTATGTTTCACACTACTAATTAGCTTTAATTCCACAGAAAACCGCCTCACTCTTTTAAGGGAGTTTGGCGGTTTTCTCGATTAATGATCAATTATATTTGATCTTAAAAGCCAATTTTAGCGGCCTCCAAAACTACGTGCAGGACGATCCTCTTTTGGACGAGCTTCGTTGACGATGATGTTGCGACCGTCGAGGTCAGTTCCGTTCATCTTTTCGATGGCGGTTTTTGCAGCTTCTGCGTCTTCGAATTCGACAAAGCCGAATCCTTTACTCCTGCCGGAGAATTTATCTGAAATAACTGTGCACTCGCCTAGAGCTCCGAAGGGAGAAAAAATCTCCTGGAGTTTTTGCTGGGTAGCACTATAGGGAAGGTTCCCTACGTATAATCGAACAGCCATTTCTGGCTCCTTTCTGATTCTTTCAAAGCCATCATCACTTTGAAACCATTCTGTAAAAACGCTAAGATGATTTAACTAGCTTTATTATATCAATACTATAATGGAAATGCTATTTTAATTTGTAGTGGAGATATTTGCCTCTAGGCGTTAAAATACATGGTGCTGGGGCTGTAGCGCAGCTGGTTAGCGCGTCTCCCTGTCACGGAGAAGGTCGTGGGTTCGAATCCCATCAGCCTCGCAAATGATAAATCTCTCGCTTGTCGAGGGATTTTTTATTGGCCAAATGGGATTCGAAGGCCGGAAGTGCGACTGGCACTGAGGCAGGCCAGAAGGTCGTGTCAGCAGACACGAACCTGAGGGCGAATCCCATCAGCCTCGCAAATAAAAGTCTTGGTCTTGTGCCGAGACTTTTCGTTTGTTTATATGGGACTAGTTCATTTCTGGCGGGTTTACTATTCCGTTCCAGATGAGACATCTTTTGTAATTTAGTGTTTCATTATCGGTTTCCGGATAACCCCAGCCCCAAAAACTATATTGATATCTGGCACCTTTGGCAGGATCGTAGGCAGGATAAAGTACTGTCCAGACTTTGCCAGGAGACCATTTGGCGTTCTCTATTGTGGGTGTAAACACCTCAGCAAAACACTTTTTTTGAATATTTATGACTCTAATCTGTGTCCAGAAAAACCAAAAACCCATGATTAATAAAACTACCAGTAGATATGGGAAGTATTTATTTTTTACCACTTCGTCAACACTGAGAGTAATGTACGACTGTTTCTTTTTCATATTGTATATAGCTTATTGTAGCAAAAACTTGATTTATTTATACCATTGAGTATAATATAGGTTACAAGTTCTTTAATCTAAATCTGTTTAGGAGGAAATATGTGTAATTGTGGTGGTTATGGTAGTTTGCCTTATGGGGTTCCGATCAACGAAGAGACTCATGAAAAATATTCTAACGAACTGAAAGAGGCTTGGGAAAAGTTTGATAATTGGTGGAAAAATGCCCAAGAAGGCCCCGATGGTTTAATTGATCGGAGTAAAATGCCTGAGGATGTTAAGACGGCAATGAAGCTGATCAAAGAAACTCCAATTCCCGGATATGAAGGAACGTACACTGGTGAGGATTCGTGTTATATGATCGGTGTCGAACTAAACATGACAAAACCTACATAGTGTGTCGATTGACCGCCTTAACTGGCGGTCTTTTTTTTGTATAAATACCCTATTGACAACATGAAAAGAGTCTATAAGATGTAAATATGAGCAAAGGACAGAATGCATCAAAAAGGGTAAAAAATATCCTAAAATTTTTCAAGCTAAACGAGAACACCATCAGCACCATTATGGGTGGCGTTGTTGTGGTGGTTATTGCTGGCTTGATTTTTAATTATTTCCGTACTGCCAATCTTAAGTCGTGGCAAGGAACTCTCCTTTCTGATCAAGAAGCAGCAACAATCGCTAATACTGACACACAAAACGACAAAATAATTGCTACCTATAAAGTGGTCAAGGGTGATGATTTATGGCATATTGCCGAAAAATTTTATCGCTCAGGATACAACTATGTAGACATCATGAAAGAAAACAAAATTTCCGGAGATGGAGTGATAGTGGCTGGACAAGAGTTGAAAATCCCAAAAGTTGAGGCAAAGAAAATCACCGTCGCCGAAACAAAAGAGGTTATTACAAAAACTGATGTTAATACTGATACTGCGATTGCTGTTGGTGAGTACACCACACAAAAAGGTGACTCATACTGGAGTATTGCTGTGCGTGCTTATGGAGATGGATTTCAGTGGCCAAAAATCTATTGGGCAAACAAGGCATTGTTTAGCAATCCTGATATGATTTTTGCCAACACCAAGATCACTATTCCCGCCTTGCAGAAGTAGTTTCCTGTAAAATACTGATATCGCCGAAGTAGCTCAGCTGGTAGAGCGACGGTATCGTAAACCGTAGGTAGTGGGTTCGAGTCCCACCTTCGGCTCCATTTTTATATTTTTTCCCTAGTGAAAAAATATAAAAATGGTCACTGTGTGGGAAGAGAACCTGACGGAGGCAAGCTCGTAACGATCTTGCCGAGTCGCGGTCTGAGGTGATCTAGCAGGATCAACCGAAGACTTCTAGTCCAAATATAAATATATATGCCTTTTAAATTTAAAAAGAATTCTGATGGCACTGGGGTATTTTCTACTGATCGCGGAGAAGTAAACACACCTGTTTTTATGCCTGTGGGAACAGCGGCATCGGTTAAAGCTTTGGATTCTTCAGATATAGATAATACAAATGCAGAAATAATTTTGGCAAATACTTATCACCTATTTTTACGTCCAGGAGAAAAACTTGTAGATGAGATGGGTGGAGTGCAGAAGTTTATGAACTGGAATAAACCAATGTTAACTGATAGTGGTGGATTCCAGGTGTTTTCTTTGGGAATGGGTGCTCACAATAAGTCTTTGACTAAAATTGATGAAGATGGAGTGAGTTTTAAGTCTTTCTTGGATGGTGAAGTACATAAATTTACTCCGGAAAAATCAATGGATATTCAGAGAGACTTAGGAGCGGACATTATTATGGCTTTTGATGAGTGCACACCAGACCAATCTGAGTACGTATATGCAAAAGAAGCGATGGAAAGAACTCATCGTTGGGCAGAAAGATGTGTGAAACGGTGGAATGAAAATAAAAAGATGAGTGCTCAAGGAACATATCAAGCTTTGTTTGGTATTGTGCAAGGAAGTACTTTCCGAGATCTTCGGGAAGAAGCCACAAAATTCATTGCATCTCAACCTTTTGATGGAATTGCGATTGGCGGAGAGACTATTGGTTACAACATGGATAAGACGTTAGAAATTATGGAGTGGATAAGGGAATATCTGCCAAAGGATAAGCCTGTCTACACCATGGGTCTAGGAAGAGATCCAGAAAATATTGTGGACATCATCAAAGCAGGAGTGGATATGTTTGATTGTGTAGCACCAACAAGAATGGCGAGAAATGGTTCTTTATATCACGGAGAAATACGAGGAAATAATTTTGAAAGTGAGTATCCTAAAGGACGACTGAATATAGATAACAACAAATTCATTAATGACTCTCACGTTATCCAAGATGGGTGTGATTGCTATACATGTCGCAATGGCTATACACGAGGCTATTTAAGGCACTTGTACAAGTCCAAGGAGCTATCCTATTACCGATTGGCATCAATACATAATGTCCGTTTTATGGTGAGACTGGTAGAAGAGATGAGAGAAATAATGAAAAATTCTAAAGGATAAGAGCTTGCTCGTCACCATTTCGATAATAATTATTATCGAAAAGTTGTTCCTGTGCTTCCTCTTAATAATCGCTCGTAATACGCAGTAGCTTTATTGCAATGCTAGATTATGAGCATGGCATCTCCAAAACTGAAAAATTTGTATTTTTCTTTGATGGCTTCTTGGTAAGCTTTTCCAATAGGGGAGTCGAGAAAATTTTTAAGCTCTTCGGAAGTGTTGGGATACAGAGTGAGCGCAGTAACAAGCATGAGTAAACTTGTGGATGGTAAATGAAAATTGGTTATTAAACCATCAACAAACTTGAATTTGTAACCTGGTTGAATAAATATATTTGTTTCTCCTTGCCCTGGGTGGATACTCCCCTCTTTATTTGCCAAAGATTCCAGTAAACGACAGGATGTAGTACCAACTGCAACAATCTTTTTACCCTCTGACTTTGCTTTGTTTAGACTTGCAGCTACTTTCTCGGAAAGAATATATGATTCTGAATGAAGTGTTTTGGAGAGAACTTGTTCAGTGGTTACGGGTTTGAAAGTACCCAAGCCAACATGAAGGGTTACTTTTTCTATGGAAACTTCTTTGTCTTCAAGATCTTTTAAGAGTTTGTCTGTAAAATGCAGACCTGCCGTGGGAGCGGCAGCACTCCCCTTTTCTTTGGCGTAGACAGTTTGATACTGGGTACGCAAGTCTTTTTCTTTGACTTCAGAGTGAATATATGGAGGAAGAGGAGTTTTGCCTAGCTGATCAATTTTTTCGATTAACTGAGTTCCATTTTGATTAAATCTGATATTTATTTCTCCATCATTTACATAAGTAATTTCTCCAAAAAAGTCAGGTGAAAAGTTTATTATGGTACCAATTTTGAATTTGCCTTTGCCAATAGCAGAATATGAATCTAGGGATAGTTGTTTAAGCAAGAGGATTTCGGTCTTACCTCCTGTATCTTTAGTGCCAAACAATCTTGCTGGAAATACTTTGGTATCGTTTAATACTAAGACTGTGTTTTTATCAAGGATGGCAACAAGGTCAGAAAAATATTTATGTGTAATTTGCTTGGTATATCGATCTAATATTAATAGTCGGCATTTGTCTCTTGGTTCGATTGCCTTTTGACCAATTAAATTATCTGGAAGATCGTAGTAGAAATCTAAAAGATTCATTAGGGTATATTTTACCCTGTATGATCAGTTTTCCACTTCGTGACTGTTTCCACTGATGATTTGCGATATGCACAGTACTCACAACTTGGGTCGGGTGCAGGGATGTCGTTTTTAGCGAGAGTTTTTCTAATATTTAGGAGTGTTTTTTCTACCCAAGAAGCGTTTCCTTCGTGACTTAAGATAGTCATGGCAAATTCGAGCTTGCCATCAAATTTGGGGAGATTCTTTTGAGCATTGGCAAATACAAAATAGCCTGTGTCTGAAACGGAAAAGCCCAACTTACGGAAAATCCACTGATAGACTTCCATCTGACGTTTGTAGCTTTGTTTATATTCGTCGTCAAGAGAAATTTCCTTAGTAGTACTGGTTGATTTGTAATCAACAATAATTAACTCCCCTTTTGGATTAACCCAAATGTCATCTACTAGGCCATTTACCAAAATGTTTGATTTATCATCAACAGCTAGTGCTCCTTCATACGCCGTAACCTCTCCGCGCCATCTGGGAAGATCTTTGTGTTGGAAAGGGACAGCATCTATGTTGTATTTTTTCATTAGTTCATGCGACTCTCCACTTTTTCGCAAAAGATCAAACTCATTTTTTAGAAGATTATCAACAGCAGAGTTTAGAGTGTATGGAGGTGTTGATGGACGAGAAATCCCCAAGCGTACATCCATGTAAAAACAGCGAGGGCACATGGTGAAAAGCTCAATTTTGGAACGGCTAAGTTTAACAGGATCTGATGAACCCGGATCAAATAGATTTCTAGTTTTACGGTAGTACATACCCCAATGCTAGCACGAAATGTATATGAGAGGCACTTTGTTTTGCTACAATGATTTTATGAATGTTTCTTCTGTACTGATGTATTTACTCTCAATTATTGTTAGAAAAAGTAAATTTAATGTCCAACAATAGACTTACAAAAATTGTTGCTACTCTAGGACCGACTAGCGATTCTCCAGAACTAATCGAGGAAATGATTAAATCTGGAGTAAATGTTTTTCGATTTAATACCAAACACGGAACAACTCAATGGCATGAAGAACGAATTTGTCGTGTTCAGGAAATCGCGAATAAGTTAAAGGTTAATGTCGGTATTATGGTTGATCTTCAAGGACCGGAGATTCGTTTAGAAACGATAGATAAGATGCCCTTTTCAATTAGAAAAAATCAACCTGTCAAGATAACACCATCTTTTATTGCAGGTGTTTCATCAATTTGTATTCCTCATAAACTCTTGTTTACTTCAGTGAAGCCAGGAAATCATATGTTGGTTGACGATGGAAATGTTGAATTAATTATCGAAAGTGTCAGTCTAGAGATGATTGTAGCCACGCCTACCGAAGATGGCGAGATTGGTCACAAAAAAGGTGCAAATTTTCCGGGAGTAGCGATAGATCTGCCTTCCTTAATACATGAAGATTTGAATAAACTGGATATGGCGACTACGAATAAGATTGATTTTTTTGCTCTTTCTTTCTCGCGAACAAAAGCTGATATTGAGATACTTAGAAAAGAAATGTCGGAAAGAGGAGTAAAGGCGATGATTATGGCAAAAATTGAAAGTCTGCAGGCACTTGAACACTTGGATGAGTTGATTGAAGCGACTGATGCGGTGATGGTAGCTAGAGGAGATTTGGGAGTTGAGGTACCGATCGAACAGTTAGCTTATTGGCAAAAGATAATTATTGGCAAGTGCAGAGTAGCAAACAAACCAGTGGTCACAGCAACTCAGATGTTAGAGTCGATGACCAACAATCCCCGACCAACAAGAGCAGAAGCAACTGATGTAGCCAATGCAGTGCTCGATGGAACCGATGCCCTTATGCTATCTGGAGAAACAGCAAATGGTTGTTTTCCTGTTAAAGCAGTTCAAGAGATGTCGAGAATTGCTGAGTACAACGAACAAATATACCCCCTGATAAACTTTACAGTTGTTCCCAAAAATGAAACTGACATTATTGTTAACGCTACCAAAGAACTTCTGAATCAAAGATATATAAAACTAAAAATGATTTTAGTCTTTACTCGATCAGGTCTCACAGCTAAATCAATTTCTAGACTCAGACCAAAGATACCAGTAATTGCTTTTACCTCTGACCAAAAAACAGTTGAGGAGTTGTCCCTCTCATATGCAGTGAGAGCAATAAAAACGGAAATTGTCGAAGAGAAGTTTTCTCTACCAAACTCGGCAATTGAGAATTTAGTGAAAACTGGAGAGTTGGCCAAAGGCGATGCGGTGGTTGTTATTCACGGACAAAGTTTTTACAAAGAGGGATCGACGAATGCGGTTGCTTTGTTAAAAATATAACTAGCTGGACTCAAGTAAATCAAGACCTTTCACTGGTGGAAGAGACTGTCCGGCTACTCCTTGAATACTGCCGTAGATTCCGGCAGTGCTAATTATAATTCTTGCCGCTTGAGCTTCTCTTTCTTTCCATATTTTTTCATACGCTGCCCGTTCTTTTTGAATTTGTGACTGTATGTTTTGATGGACCTCAATAATACTTTGAATTTGTTGAACAAAAGCGTCGCTTGTTAGATAGGTATAAATCATGTCTGCTTTTGTTCCACGATCATTACTGTTATGCTTTTCCCGTGCTACATCGATAAGATTTTTTCTGAGAATCTCCGCAAGTGGTTGGGTGAAGTTTGGTTTGGTAACCCAGACTCCGTCATAAAAACCAAAACCTGATTTTATTGTCTTGGGTAAAACAGAAGTAACAATAATTGGGATATTGGCTTTACTGGCTCGTAAATCATCTTTAAGTTTGGTGGCCCAGTCATCTACCCATGCTTTAGTGCGTTTTGATTCCCATAGAATGACACCACAGACTGTTCCTAAACTAGTTTTAACTGTTTGGCTGATATCAGCTCCACGAACACCTTTACCAACTGGATTTATTTCATCATGAGGGAACGTGTTTCTAAGATATGTTTCGAGATCAAGTTCTTGGACCTCTCCTTGTAGTTGCTGTGATCCTTGATTAGCTTTGAGCTGTGCATCTTCAAGAGATTTTTTGAGATCACCGATCATCTTATCTTTTTCCATGTCCTTAAGACGATGGGCATCACTGGCTTCCAATAGAGTTTGTTGACGAATTTTGTTTCTCTCTTCATCTATTTGGCGCTGTTTGTCTAGTTCAAATGACTTTTTTTCATCCTCAAGTTTCAATTTTTCCTGACGAATTTTCAGTTCGGCGTCTCTGGCTTCTTCGAGTTTTTGAGTTTTTATTTTGAGTTCTTCTTCCAATAATTTGGTTTTTTCTTTGGTTTCTTCGGCATACTTATGGCCAATTTTTTCAGATAGCTCTTTTTCAAGATCTGCTTTGATTGTTTGACTGAGCGCTTCGGTGATTTCGATCTCTCCACCACAGCTTGGACATTTTATGATGTTGGCCATGTTTTGATTATATCCTCTGTTCAGGTTACAATTGGGCAGATGAAGATTAATGTTGATCAAAACAAGTGTATTGGATGCAATATGTGTGAAGACATTTCCGAGAACTCCATGGGAACGAAGTATGGAAAAGATGGTAAAGCGGCACAGAATCCAGATGTGGACCTAACAGATCGTGTAGTGGTAGCGAATTTGAAGTTAGCTGAAGAAACTTGCCCAATGCAGGCCATAAAGGTCGAGGATTAATATCCTCTCATTTTTTCAATATATTTTTGAACTTGTCTTTTGGCTTTATCTCTTACTCTTATTACTCCATCAAGTAGTATTTTATGGGTATCTTTAATGTTGATGGGGCAACCAGGAAGATTCATGTCGAACTTAATTACATATCCAGAGCGTGATACTTTTTCGATAGAGAGAGAAGCCACCTTGAGATCTTCTTGATAATGCTTAAGGTACTTACCCAGACCTGTTTCAAACTTTGTTTCAATTCTCTTCTTAAGACGATCGCTAATAGTCATCTTTTGAGGATTGAAAATAATGTTCATTAATTTATTATAGTGCAGTTTTTCTTATATACTAAATCTGTGAAGAAGTTTCTTATTTTTGTTGTTTTTATATTTATCGGTGTTTTAGTCCTCTATTTCTTAAGAGGAAAGGATATAAAAAATGTTGTAACTGATTTTGCATCACAACGAGTATATATTCAAAGAGATCAAAATATTAATTTTATTCCCGACTGGACTGCGGAAGAAGTGCTATTAAAAATAAATACTACACGAGAGTCTAGTGGTCTTTCCAAATTAAAGGGAAGTGAAAAACTTGATCAATCTGCTAAAGCAAGGTTAGCAGTAATTTTGATTGAAGAGGACGTAGATGGCTCGGTAACAGGTATTACGAGAGAAAAAGCTCTGGGAAATGCTGGGTATGACGCAAATCTGATTGGAGATTTGATATTGATAAGTTTTTTTAAAAGTAATGATCCAGTGGCATACTGGAACAATAATAAAATCAATAAAGAGACATTAAACCATGCAGATTTTAAAGATGTGGGAATTGCTATAAAGAATAGTGCTGATAAGGTTGACGTATATATTCTCTTGGCATCTCCAAGAAAGGTGGTCAAACAGACAGCTGTGACTCCAAAGATTACCTGGGGAGGAGTTGAGCTATGGGAAGTAATAAACAAAAGAAGGGTGGAAATGGGAGTAAACCCTTTAAAAAAAGCAGATGAACTGTGTACGATTGCTTCTATTAGACTAAACCAACTTCTTGAGTTAGGTAAGCTGGATGGTCATGCAGGTTATGTACCGGTATTACAACGAGAAGATTTAAAATGGATTTCAGAAAAGTACAACATTAGTGAGTATTTGATTCAAGGATACCCAACGGCTCTAGAGTCAGTTAAAGCCTGGGAAAACACTTTGGGTCATAGATCTTTGTTGGCAGGAGGAGAGTATGTTTATGGTTGCGTGTATGCCCAAAATTCTTTTGGAGTCGCAATAGCAGCTTATTAAAGAATAATGCTGTCGATTTCCTCTTTTTCCACTTCTTTGTGAGGCAGTATATAGATGTCTCGCTGACTATTTGAGTCTACTAGAGTCCCCTCCCCCTTTAATATTTTTTCCATAGATTGACAGTGAACACAACCGTCTCTTCCTTCCGGACAGTCAAATTTTTCTAGTTTTCTTGCTAGCTTAATTCTTCTGCCGATTTCAATTACTTTTGTATGAGCCGCTTTTAGATCTGGTAGCTCTTTTTCTGTTAGTTTATCGTTTGTTTCCAGGTACCAGTAACTTGCCTTTACAACAGGTCTTTTTTGACAGTGGTGGACAAGAAGATGATAAATGGGTAGTTGAAGAGAGTCGTCTTCTTCTTGTTTTTTGCCTGTTTTAAAGTCAACAATGTGAACCGAGTCTGAGTCTTGGATGTATTCAAGCCAGTCAACCTTTCCGCACAAGACAATATTTTCTTCTTCTGATATCCAGTAATAGGGTAGATCTTGCTGAATTTTGACGGCGAGACTTGCAATCGGACCAGGATTTTCCATTACTCTTCTGAGCATAGCTTTTCCTCTTTCTTTAAATTTATGTTCCTCTTCTGCCCCTGTAAAACCACCTTTGTTTCCAGAGTAGTTTTGCCAAACCTGATCCAACTTGAGTATTAGAGAGTCGTTGAGTCTTGATATAGTTGGGATGTTGGACAAGGAATCAAGAACTTCATGGACTGCTTGGCCAAGAGCCAGATGAGGCGACATTATCTGAATTTTATGTCCCGTTGACGGATCTTTATAAACGTTTTTTAGATAGTATGCACGGGGACACTTTAAATAATCGTTTATTGAGGTGTGAGAAATCCAAATTGCCGTATATTTATCTTTTGCCATGATAGGAATTATAGAGCCTAATGGTAAAAATCAACCAGATAATACCAAGTAGATATCCACCCAAAACATCACTTGCCCAGTGAACGCCAAGATAAATTCGAGAAAGACCAATAGTAGCAATCGGGAAAAAAAGTATTAATGCAAAAAGAAAGTGTAAAATTGTGCGTTTTTGTTTGTAAAAAAGAAGATACAACAAAAAACCAAAGAATAAAGTAAAAACAAGAGTATGATTGCTGGGAAAACTTTTATCTGACAACCAAACAGATACTTGAACTAAGTCCTCCGAAGGTCGAGGGCGATTAACAAGCGTCTTTATTAATGAACCAGATAGCGCACTACCGACGGTGGTAAGGGAAAGTAAAACAGCCTCTTTTTTTTGATTAAAAATATAAAAAAGCAGACAGGTTGCAGCCACAATAATGATTATATAAGGTATGTTTCCAATAGTAGATACAAACCACATTGTTTTGGAGAAAAAATGAGAAGGAACGTCTTGAATTGCTTTAGTAATGAGAAGGTCGATCTTGAAGTAAGGAATGAACGTGGATAACAAACTAACAATAATAAGAGGAAGTATAAAAGTACTTGAATGATTTATACAATTCTTTTTGGGGGCAGATTTCATTTAATAGAAATTTTATCATTTATATTAATCATATATTTTTTTATAGTACCTTCTGGCATCTCAATAACAGTATTGAAGCGTGGGTGATAAAAAAGCAATTTGAATGGATACAATCTCGATTTTAATTTGATGACTCTTGATTTGTGGTTGAGGATTAATACATCAATCGGTTTTTTCATAAAAAAAGTGTGAACTCCAAAATGGGTATAAATAATCAAGAAGCGAGGGTTTTGGGGATTTAGTAAACCTAGCAATCGATCGCAAAAAGAGATCGCAATCTTGGCATTATCGGAGATTGTCCTCTTTTTTGTAATGTCTTTTATGACCGTCACTGTTTAATATTATTTAAAAAGGTAATGACACGATCATCCATAATGATAGAGTTATGGTCGATTGGTCTTATAAGTTTAAGACCATTTAAAGATGTGCAACGACTGAGAGCAACATATGTTTGTCCGTGGGCAAAGGCTCCCCTACCCAGATCGATAGCAACCTTTTCAAAGGTTTTTCCTTGGCTTTTGTGAATAGTTATTGCCCAGGCAAGGCGAAGTGGTATTTGACGGAAACTGCCAACTTCATAACTTTCGAGAGACATTTTTTCTGGATTAAGCCTGGTTTTGTAGGCAGTCCAGGTGACGGGTTCAACTGTCTCAAGATTGCCGTTGTCTAACTTCACTAAAACGTGATCGCTTCTAATCTGAAAAAGTGTACCGAGTGTGCCATTGATCCAACGGTCTTTGGGATCGTTATTAAGAAGCATTACCCTGGCACCTGTTTTCATCTCTAGCTGGTCTGCAGCTGGATAGTGTTTATCTGAAAAATTACCAGTAGTTAAGCTTTTAAAAATGATTGATTGTCCTTCGATCTCATTAAGTTTGTATTTATTTATTCTATCTGCTTGATCATTCATAGCAGTGAGATAGATATATCCATCTAGAAATTCTTCTCCTTCATTTCTGCATTGATTTAATCTGTTGATGTCAGCTTGAGTTGTTTGTTTATTGCGAACTCGATTAAGAATATCAATAAATTCTCGTTGTGTTTGACGGTAAATAGTAGAAAGTTCATAAAACTTTATCTGCTTATAAAGCCCATCGGTGAGACTTTGAAAAACATTTGAAGAAAAAAAATATGGAGATCTATATATTTTATTGAGAGCTTCTTGCTCGTCTCTTGTTACCACTGGTGGTAATTGGTGAAGATCACCGACCATAACAACCTGAACACCGCCGAATGGCTGTTTACTTTTTCTGACTGTTTGTAAAAAGACACTAATACTATCCAAGAGATCAGCTCTTACCATAGAAACTTCGTCAATAACTAGGCTGTCAAGGGCTTGGTATATTTTTGGATTTTTACAGTTTTTTCCTTCATGCTTGGCTCTTTCAGGGTCAACATTGGGAGGAAAAAGAAAAAATGAATGAATGGTTTCACCTCTAACATTAACTGCAGCAACACCTGTGGGTGCAACGACAGCAATGTTCTTTTTAGTGTTATTTCTAAAATGATCGAGGAGTGTGGATTTTCCAGTTCCAGCATTGCCAGTGAGAAACACATTTTCCCAACTAACTTCCAGTTCCTGAATTATTTCAAGAGTTTTTTTATCTAAGATCATGATGTGATTTACATGGCAAGAAGGTGATGATTAAGCTTAAGCCATTTTCGATGGTTTTTGTATTGTGGATCATACCTAGCAACAAGATTCCAAAACTCTTGACCGTGATTTCGATGCACCATATGAACAACTTCGTGAATAACGACATAGTCCACTACTTCGTGTGGCGCCATAACAAGTTTTCTATTAAAACTAAGACAGTTTGTAGGAGAACAACTACCCCAGATAGAAGATACTTTTTTAAGATTTATTTTAGTGTAGTTAACGCCGATTTCTTTTGCAAAAAAGTTTACTTTTTCTGTGATGACCTCGATCCCTTTTTCCAGATACCAGTATGTGAGAGCTTCTTTAATAATTTCTTGAAGTTTTTCGGTTGGCAATCCTTCGTATGTGTCTACTTGAATATGTTCTTCGATTAATCTTACTTGACTTCTGCTAATGGTTTTTACTTTGTTAATTGATAGTGGATATTCTTTGCCAAAATAGAGATGTTTCTCTCCATCAACATATTTTTTGGATATTTTTTTGGTGTTTAGACGTTTAAGACTTCTTTGTATCCAGTCAGACTTTTCCTCGATAAAATTGTCGATCATTCCCTTGGGCATCCAAAAGGGGGCCCTGACGACTACTCCCCTTTCACCAGAAACACTTATTGATGCGCTGGAGGCAAATCCCCTTTTTTTGACAACTTGATATTTGAAGCTTACCACGGAACTATTGTAAACTAATGATTTAGTTTAGGGTAATAACTCAATTGAGTAGATGATATTTTCTGAAATAAGATAATCAGTGCTATTATTTTCTGAAGAACTATTTGCGATTAAAAGGTATTTGTTATCATTTTGCGGTATGTAGTAATAAGAGATGTAATGATTATTTTCTTTTGTTGTGAATGTTTGAGCCGTTACTGAACCTAGAGCAATTGGAGAAATAGTATTAACTATACTGAATTTGTCTTTCAACTCGCTCTTTCTTATATCAATATCTTTTTCTAGTATTGTGTGAATGTTGGTGTTTTTAGTTAATGTTTTTTGAATAATGGATGTATTTATCGACTTCGAAGTTTGGAATTCAACATCACCATTTCTTTTGTTTTTTATATTGATGTCTGGTGGGTGTTTGATTTTATAACCATAGTAATTGTTAACATAGACTTGCCAGTTTGAAATTGATGTGCTTGTTGGCGTTACAGATAATGAGGTCTTTGTCGCACTTACTCCACTTACTATTGGGGATATTAGTGTTTTGTTTGTTTCAATTTTGATTTTTTTGACCATTATCCCCACTGAGACAGTAATGATCACCGAAAGTAGCAAAACAATGACAAACTTCATATTGTAAGTGTTTTTACATTTTTTAGTTTATTACTACCTACAGAAAAATACAATATTAATATTCGATCTGAAGTCTTATACTAAAAATATGAGTTTACCTGAGTACTTAAACAAACACGTCGAAAATAAGAGTGATTTGGTAAAAATAACAGATACTATATATGGTTTTGCTTCTCGGATTGAGATCCAAAAAAAAGACAAAGAAGAAAAAGCAATGACCTTGTTGATTATTAGTTGACTGTCTGGAGCCGGAAAAGACTGTGTTGCTAAAGGGTTAATCGAGAAAGACAAACGTTTTGGTTGGGTAAAAACTTGTACGACAAGAGAACAACGTCCTGAAGAAAAAGAAGATGATCCTTATATCAGACTGACTAAGGAAGAGTTCCAAAAGGCATTAGAGCTTGGAGATGTAATTGAGTCTGTTTCTTATGCTGGAAATCATTATTGTTCTTTAGGATCGGTAATAGAAAAAGCGTTTGGTGATTTTGACATTCCAATTTTAAGGATAGATCCAAAAGGTTCAACAACTTATTCTGAAAAATGGCAAAGGAGAGAAAATATTTTTGACAAGGTAAATTTGATTTGTGTTTTTATTGCACCACCAACGATAACTGATTTAAGAAATAGGTTGATGGAAAGGTCGAAAAGTGAGGCTTTTATTGAAGAAAGAATGACTCAAACAGCTTTAGATTTACCATTCATCAATGATACTGAGTATATTGTTATCAACGAAACGGGAAAACTAGAAATTGCTGTTAGTGATGTTGCTCGCATCGTTTCATTTTAGAGTTTTTGCCATCTAGGTAAAATGAAGAAAAAACTCGACTCCCACAAAGACAAGATACAGACAAAATAGATAAAAGCCTTCCAATCGAGAAAGAGTATTTTTGCTTTTGGCAAAAAGAAAAAATAGAAAAAGTCCTATAATTAATGCAACCAAACTAATAACATAGCTGTTGGTAAGAAAAATAGTTTTTCCATACCAAATAGTGAGAGCACCAAAAATTAGTGTGTTGTATGAAGCAGATCCAACATAATCTCCAAAAGCTACCTCATTGTTTTTAAAGAAAATTGATCTGATAACCAAAGAGAGCTCGGGAAGATTGGTTCCTATGGAGACCAACATAAGACTGATGAAAAATGGCGAAATACTTAGCAGTTGAGAGAAATACATGGTTTGATCAACAACAGCGTCACTGCAAAAATAGACGATCACAACTCCAAAAAGAATTTTCAGTAGTTCAGTGCCGGTTTTAATATTTAACTGAAGATGTTTAGTAGTTTTTTGAAGAAATCCTTTTTTTGACTGGATCAATAAAGTAGAAAAAATAAACATCCCTAAACATATTAGTCCATCAACTTTGTCAATTTTTCCATCCAGACAAAGAATAACAGGTAGACCAATTACTACTAGCGAAGTAATTAAATTAAATTTTTGAAACTCAGGATTTATCTTTACTGATTTGCCAGTGATTGCAAGCAGAGGAATTATCAACAAAAATATTACAATGGAAGCTCCAATTATGTTACCGGCAAAGATTTCTGGATCGTTGTTTAAAACAGCATTGACACCAACAGACATTTCACCAAGAGAAGTAAAAAATCCTAAAACAATAAAGGAAACAGAAAATGGGGAAAGTCTCAACTTATGAGAAAACTTCTCTACAGAAGAAATAATCAAACCTGCACCAAACCAGATTCCAATAAAGCTTAAGACGTATAAAACAATATGAAGAGGCATTATAATTAGTTTAACAAAAATCCAGCCAATTAATAAGATACCCTACTTAATCGATTTTTTCTTTTTCTACACCCCATACCCAGACTTAGCAAAGTATTCCCATTATTTCCTGATTTACAGAAAACTAAAAAAATGTTGTATCAATTTTCCTGTGGTTCTTGTACGTAATAAGAAACAGTTTGTGTTTCAACTTTGGGCAAAGCTATTTCAGTTTTTGGCACACGTCTAACTTGTACCATAGGTTTTTCATGTTTTGCATCATGTTTTGAGAGCATTTCGTATTTTTCTGGAGAAATTTTCTTTAAATATTTTGGGCGGTAAATATATGCCACCATACTTTCTGCAATATCTTCACCAATGTTTATTTTGGCGTAATCGGTGACGCATTTATCTGGCTGCAAAGGAAACTGCCCCATAGGGGCCATTTCATTAGTGGTT
>DATIKJ010000032.1:0-3242 GCA_035477615.1 Spirochaetia bacterium
AGAAGTGGAGGAGAAGAGTCTTTAGTTTAGAATATAGATATGGACGAAGCGGAGAAAAAAGCAAAGATTGAGAGTTTTCTGACTCGTGGAGTGGAAAACATCGTGCCAAATAAACAGGAGTTGGAAAAACAACTGAATTCAGGCAGAGTATTAAACGTGTATTTAGGTATTGATCCAACAGCGACAAGAATTCATTTGGGCCATGCCTTTCCTTTACGTAAATTACAGTTACTAGCTGACCTGGGTCATCATGTAACATTTCTCATTGGTGATGGAACAGCTTTGGTGGGAGATACCTCGGATAAGGATGGAGAGAGACCAGTGCTTTCTCGTGAGCAGATTGAAGAAAACTTTCAGACATATAGAAGACAGGCGAAAAAATTACTGGATTTTTCGAAAGTACAGATTCGTTATAACAGCGAGTGGCTGCACAAATTGGATTTCGTGGGAATTTTGAAACTGGCAAGACACTTTTCTTTGAACGACTTTATTAGCCGAGAACTAATTAGAAAGAGACTAACGGAAGGAAAGAGTGTGAGCTTGCCGGAAGTACTTTATCCAATTATGCAAGGATATGACAGTATGGTGATGGATACAGATATCCAAATTGGGGGAACTGATCAGATATTTAATATGCAGGCGGGGAGAACCTTAATGCATGACTTGAATAATAAAGAGTCTTTCGTGGTGGCTAATGGATTTTTGCCTGGAACTGATGGCCGTAAAATGAGTAAAACTTGGGGGAATGCGATCTGGCTGGAAGATACTCCAGAGGAAATCTTTGGAAAAGTAATGTCGATTAAAGATGACATGATTGTGACTTACTTTACGATGGGAACAAATGTGGACCAGAGTGTAATTGATGAAGCCAAGAAACGACTAGAGAGTGGCGAAAATCCAATGAATATTAAAAGAGAGTTGGCAAGAGTAGTTGTAAGGGAACTATGTGGAAAAGATGAGGTTACACCATCGGAGGAATATTTTGAGGAAACTGTTGTGGAGAAAAAAGCGGATAAAAATGCACCTGTATTTGAAGTTGTTGATTCTTCGCTTCCACTTTTTGGATCTGGACCAACATTATCAAGTTATGCTATTCAAGCTGGAACTGTATCAAGTAATTCAGAATTTAAGAGATTAATAGATGAGGGTGGTGTGTACTTTAATGAAAAGAGAGTTGAAAAAAATGACATATTGAAACCAAGTATAGGTGAGAATGTAGTGAGGGTGGGTAGGCGGAAGTATTTAAAGATTGTAAGATAGACTATGGCTAAAGTAATCCCGAAAATACAGGCTGGTTTTATGGAACTGCTTCCGGCGGAACAAATTCTATTCAACAAGTACTACAAAATTATTCAAGAAACTTTTGAGGAGTATGGTTTTGCACCGCAAGATACTCCACTGGTTGAAAATGCGGATATTTTATTTGCTCAGATAGGTGAGGATACTAAAAAAGAAATTTACCGATTTAGTAAGGGTGACGATGACTTAGGGCTTAGGTTTGACCTCACCGTACCCTTGGCTCGGTATGTGGCGATGTATAGCAATAGTTTGACATTCCCCTTTCGCCGATATCAGATTGGCAAAGCTTATCGAGGAGAACGACCACAGAAAGGACGCTTCCGTGAGTTTTATCAAGCAGACATAGATATTATTGGAAATGGATCCTTGAGTTTTGTTAATGATGCAGAGATTCCTGCAGTGATTAATAAAGTGTTTGAGAAGCTGGAGATTGGAGAGTTTGTAATAAAGATAAGTAATCGAAAAATTCTGAGTGGTTTGATGGAGGAGTTGCAAATTGCTGACAAAAGAGACGACGTGTTAAGAATAATCGATAAGATTGATAAGGTGGGATTGGATACAGCAAAACAAATGTTGGTTGATTTGGGAGTAAAAATGGAAGCAGCAGAAAAGATTTTGGATTTTGTACGAATAGCGGGGAGTAATGAAAAGATTTTGGAAACTTTAACAAAAATGGAGATTAGTAATGAATTATTTAAGACAGGTATTGCTGAATTAACCGAAGTGGTGGAGAAAGCGATGAAGTTTGGAGTACCAATTAAGAATTTACAGATTGATTTGGCAATTGCCAGAGGTTTGTCGTATTACACAGGTACTGTTTATGAAACCAAATTAATTGACGAGAGAGTTAAGGGAAGTGTGTGTGGAGGAGGACGATATGACAACTTAGCTGAAAGCTATAGTAATCAGAGTTTCCCAGGAGTGGGAGTGTCAATTGGATTGACCAGATTGTTTTCGCAACTACTGGATACAGGGATAATAAAAGCAGTGACAGCAACTCCGGCAAAAGTACTGGTGGTACCAATGGAGGCAGATGTGCCATTTGCTTTGGAAGTAGCAGGGCAACTGCGAGAATTAGGGGTGCCAACAGAACTTTACACCGAGGACGATAAATTTAAGAAGAAACTAATGTATGCCAACAAAATTGGCGTGCCGTATGTCGCCATTATTGGGGAAGATGAGGTAACCAAGAAAAAAGTGGCACTAAAGAATATGGCGACAGGGGAACAGGAACTGGTGGATGTAAAAACGGCGGCAGAGAAGATTTTAGGCTAGTGAAAAGTGTTTCAGGGCCAGAGGTGATAAAATCACACAGCAAGGAGATATTAAACATTAAACACAAACTTCTAGCAAAAATATTATGACAGGAACGTTAAAAACAAAAACAGATAAAGGATTTGGCTTTATTTCTCGTGATGGAGAAGCAAAAGATCTCTTTTTTCACTCTAACGACTTAAGTGGAGTATCATTTGATGAGCTTCAAACAGGAGCAGTGGTTTCTTTTGACGTCGAAGACGGTCCAAAAGGACAGAGTGCTAAGAACGTGAAGATTGCCCAGTAAAAACGGGTTGTAAACAGAAAAAGCCTCTCGAATTGTCGGGGGGCTTTTTGTATGGAGTATATGATATACTTCCGGGTAAGTTTGGCACTTTGCAATTTTGTGTCTCAATTTCTGAATAAATGGAGGAAAGATGCACGATAACAGAAGTGAATATCAAAGTAGAGAATACAAGAGATATCCTGACCAAAAGCCAGACATTGGTTTGGCAAATGGAATAAACTCAGCAGTTGAAAAAGCTAGGGCAGATGTAGAAAGAGAAGCACTACAGAGACACCATGATTACTATATAGAACTAAAAAGGCAAGGAAAACTCACAGAGACTGATCGTTTGCAGTATGATCTGGCAAAGGAAAGAGAAAAACAGGGCCTGGTTTATAAGAGT
>DATIKJ010000033.1:0-12614 GCA_035477615.1 Spirochaetia bacterium
ATCTTTTCAATAATATTCATTATTGAAATATCTTCCTGCGCTTCCTCTTATACCTGGCGCCCATAATTACTTCGTCATTATGGGCTGGGTATAGCTCTAACCTCGACTCTTTGCCGCTTTTGAAATGATATTGGTAATATGCTGCTTCTCTTGTGAGTAACAACGGACCCGCTAATGGCGGGTTTATTGTTAATAAGCTGTTCAAGTCTACAGCTTCGCCTTGCTTTCACTCCCGCCTCACCGAAATCGTTACGAGTTCGGTTCCGGCACTCCTCGTTGATTTCTTTTGTCCTGTTTTACTCGATCTCCATAAAGGATATCGAATAAAACCGGAAATCACCTCGGAGCCGCTTTTGAAATGATATGAAATGGTCGTGTTGCTTTTACTTTAAAGATTATAAAGACCCACAGAAATGTGGGTTTTTGTGTACCTACAGGCTTGACTTTATCCTATAGCCAATATAGAACACGTCTATCGTAGTTTTGCACCCTGATAACTGAGGAGGAGAAATGAAAAGGTTAGTATTTTTTTTGGGAATGCTCTTATCTGGTTTTATGGTTTATAACTCTTTTAATTTGCACTATAGACTATTTATTACTGAGAGTATCTCGACTGGAGATTCTGGATATTTTGTTGTTGTAGTAATTTTTGGTATTGTTGGAGCGATTGCCTGCTTTATTCAAACATTTTTTGATTGAGTATGAGATTACCGGGGGGGGACCCTCGGTTTTTTTATTTTGTAGGATCTCGAAGAGTCCTTCGATGTGGTGTTCTGTAGTGCTTGACGGGGTGCGTATGATAAAATAGGCACTGTTATAAGGGCGATTAGCTCACCCCGGTTAGATTAACAATTTAGTTGAAATGTTCGTGGGCGATTAGCTCATCTGGTTAGAGCGCGGTCCTGATAAGACCGAGGTGCTTGGTTCGACCCCAAGATCGCCCACGAACATTTTAATCTTGTTTTAATAAGGTGCTTGGTTCAACGTCCGGCCTTACTGAAACCGTTACTGGTTTGACTTCGTCACTCTTCAAAATCGTTCATATTCCTCAAAATCTCCCAAGGGATTTTTTGAGGGAACAATTTTTTAGAGTCAAGATCGCCCACAAAGCACTTGTATCTAAATGAATATATTTGAAAACGAAAATGGTGTTTCTTTGTGTCAAGTTGACAGAGATTATGCTGTAACAGATGAAGTACTACTGATCCTAGAAGAAATTTTTGAACAGGAAGCATGTAAGGGTTTGTTTGGTGCATCAAAAATGGATAGACAGAGAATCGTTGATTATCTTGAATGGGCAAAGAGGAAAAATACTGAGGGAAGTAATTATTTGTATTTTGTGCAAAATAATTTGGGAAAGATAGTTGGGGGAATGGATATACAGAAAGATAATGATAGAGAAGTTTCAATAGGGTTTTGGAAGGATGTGAATAGTGATTTTTCAATGACAAAATTGGTGCAAAAATTGGAGGAAATTTGCAGAAGTTTGGGTTGTGTAAAGATGAACGCATATATAGAAAAGACCAATACAAAAGCGGAAAGACTTTTGGATAGAACGGGTTTTTTGGAAGAGGGGGAAGTGGAGGGCAGAACAAAACAACTTGTGAAGTATGGGAAAGCATTATCTTGAGAGTGTTTGGAAGAGGGCTCTTGTTATTCTTACAACATGGAAATAGAAAAAAGATACTCTAGTTTGGTTCGTGAGGATGAATTAATGAGCCAAGAAGAACTTGATGCTTGGGAAAAGTTTTTGGCCAAGAAGGATAATTGGGAAGATGACCCTTTGGAATTATTGGGGCAAAATAGAGGAGCGAAAAAAGAGGTAATCATAACTGGTAATGGGCCGGACGATGGGGATATGCTTTGAGAAAGGTCGGTGATATATTGAAGTTATGAGTACACTCAGAGAAAGAACAAATTGTTTTAAAGTGGTTGAAGGAGACGGAGATATTATTGAGAATGGTCGTTGGTTGAATGTCAGAGAAACTTCAGAAGGAGGGGCTGTAATAGATGTAAAAGCTGATGATTTGGAGTGTTTGGATAAACTGAATGAGAAGTTGGGTGGTTTGGATGGAAGGGTAATCGAGGCTATTTTGGATGACGTAAAAGGTCAGATAATATTGGTTGATGAGAAGGGACAAATTCCTTTTGATGAAGTAATGAAGGCTATTTTGGACTAAGGCAGCACTTATTGGTATAATATGGGCTGATCTTTAATAATTTTTTTGGGAGGTGGAGATGGAGCGAGAGGAACGGTTGGCTAAAATTCAGGGGGTGCTGGGGGTAACCCTTGCCTTGAATCTAACAGTGTGTGCACTAAAGATAGTTCTAGGTCTAGTTACCGGCATACTGACTATTGTGGCAGACGGTCTTCATTCCTTGGGTGACTCATTTTCCAATATCATTGGTTTGTTGGGAATTCGTTTGGCACAAAAACCGCCGGACAAGAAGTTTCCTTATGGCTACGAAAAGTTTGAAACGGTGGCAACTCTTGTAATTGCCAGTATCATCTCGATTACTTTTTTTGAGGTGATGAAGAGCGGGGTGGAACGATTATTTCATCCACAGGCAGTGTCGATATCGCCACTGGTAATTGTACTTATGGTGGTGAGCGTTTGTATTAATATCTTTGTGGTGTGGTACGAAGGCGGAGCTGGAAGAAAGTACAAAAGCGAGTTGCTCATTGCTGACTCTTCGGAAACCAAAACAGACATTTTTGTTTCGATTGCTGTAATAATCGGAGTGGTGTTTATCAGCCAAGGAGTTTGGTGGCTTGATGGGGTAATTACTTTATTTGTGGGCTTATGTATCCTGAGAGTAATTATCGACATTATTAAATCGACCATAAAAGTTCTTTGTGATGGACAAGTGGTCGATCCAGACGATATTAGGCGGGTAGTATTGTCGGTGCCTGGGGCAAAGTTTTGTCATGCAATCCGCTCCAGGGGAAGACTAGAAGCTTTTTATCTGGACTTTCATCTGGGGGTAGCGCCAGAAACAAGTATTGAGGTTTCTCATGATGAGATTTGTCATCGGGTGAAACTGGCTTTGGAGAAAGAATACTCTGGTTTGAAAGCTGCTCACATTCACATTGAGCCGGATAATGAGATGGGCAGAGTGCGCGGAAATAGCGTGTTTGCCAAAACCGATTCGTATGAAATAGTTTAATTTAATTGACCCTGCTTAGGCAGGGTCTTTTTTTGTTAAAAAAAAGACCCCTATGGAAGGGGCCTTGGTTGTTATTCTGTTTTTTCTTTGCAGATAAAACAATAGTAAGGAAAGTGGCTTATTTCGGTGACAAAAATAAATTCTCCGAGAGGAAAAAGTTTAAAATTCTTGAAAACTACTCCTTCAAGAGGTTTGTCGAAGTTAAAGACAGTTTCTTTACCATCTGGGGCGGTGAGGATGACTTCATATTCAGGACTTGTTCCACAATCATCAAAATAACCATTGTAGTTAAGAACCCATTCTTTGATTTTGGACTCAAAAACGACGATGGTGTGACTACATAATTCCAATTTTTTCTCTTCGAGTAGCTCTTCAACGGTTATCTTGGGGGGGTTAAAAAAGTTGAGTGTGTCTGAAATAAAGCTAGGTAACTTCACGATTTCCTCCTAGAATGTAAATTTGCTTTGAATCTGGGGTGGATTGTATTGAGTTATAAGATAGATGTCAAGTTTGTAAAGCTAAGATAATTCCTTTTTAAGGTAAAATTGGGTGATGAATAAGGGATTTTGGGAAAAATTACCGAGACCGATTGTAGGATTATCACCGATGGATGGAGTGACCGATGCGCCAATGCGCCTGATTGCCAAAAAATATGGTCAGCCGGACGTAATTTACACTGAGTTTGTGAGTGTAGAAGGATTGTGGCGAATTCAAAAGCGAGGAGAAACGACACATAAAATTTGGAACGAGCTGAAGTATAACGAGAGCGAACAGCCAGTAGTAGCCCAGCTTTTTGGAAGTGATCCGGACTCTTTTTATGAGGCAACCAAGATCGTAGCAAAGATGGGCTTTGCTGGGATTGATATCAATATGGGGTGTCCTTCTCCTGGCTTGGAAAAACGAGGGGGAGGTTCAGGTTTGATGAGAGACCCTGGACTAGCTCATCGAGTGATTGAGGCGGTGAGAAAAGGAGTGGCAGACATGGGGATAGAAATACCAGTGAGTGTAAAAACAAGGATTGGCAGTAGTCGACCAGATAAGGAATGGTGGGAGGCTTTGGCTAAAGAAGAACTGCCGGCGGTGGCCATGCACGGAAGGACTTTTAAACAACTGTATTCAGGAGAGGCTGATTGGGAAGTGCTAAGAGAAGCATCCAAAATAATTCGAGAAAGCGGGGCGTTGTTTTTGGGTAATGGAGATGTGGAGAAAATTTTGGGAAATAATAAGGTGCAGTTGGTGAGTGAAAGAGTTTTTGATTTAGATGATGATTTTGATGGAGTACTTGTGGGAAGGAAAGCCGTAGGTAATCCTTGGACCATGCGGAGAGATGGATATGAGCCGAGTTTTGAGGAAAGATTGAAGGTGGCTTTAGAACATGCCAGAGTGTTTGAAATGAACTTGCCAGGAAACAAATTCGAAATTATGAGGAAACACCTGACATGGTATGCACACGGGTTTGATGGGGCGGGAGGGCTACGGCGAAAACTGGTGGTGAGTAGTAGCGCTGATGAAGTAGAGAAAATTATTGCCGAATTTCTTGATACAGCCCAAAATTAGGTTCATTTTTGGTCTTTTTTCCGCAAAAATTGCTGGTTGTATTTTGAGTTTTTTGTCTTTAGGATGAGGAAGTTACATAAAATTTTACATATAAAAATAAATGGTGGAAAGAGACAAAAAAATCTTTAGTGTTATTAGTGAGAAACCGGAGTTTACATCATCTGAAGAAAGTAGAAGATTAATTCTTGAAGCAATTGAAGGACTGCAAAAAGTGGAGAGAAATTATATGGGAAGAGAGGAGGTTACGATTGGAGTAAAGAGTAATGAAGCAATGATGTTGGTGTGTGGATCGGACTTACACATTGGGTCTCTCGCTACCGATCACAAGTCAGTACTTCATTTGCGCGATTTTGTATTGAGTAACAATAACGCTGGCTTAATTCTTTTGGGTGATGAGGTTGAAGGATTAAAGGAGAAATATATGAATACCAATACGGCGAGGACGCCGATTGATTTTCATAAACAAATTGATTTTATTCGGGAAGAGATTTTGGAACCTTTGGCTGATCAAGGAAAGATATTGGGAATGGTTTCTGGGTACTGGGGACATAATGGATGGGCAGAAGATGCAACAACTCTTAATACTTGGATGATGTTGGCTGAAGGTTATGGAATTCCAATCTTACAAAATGGTGGAAGATTAAATATTAAGTTTCCTAATGGCTATGTGCACTCGGAAACAATTTGGCACAATCCACCAGGAAAAAGTAAATTTGATTCGGTTTATGGTTTGCGCAATGCAGCATTTTCAACATCTGAGTCGAGTAGATCCGACGGATATATGAGTGGACATATTCACCGAATGGGTGTGGGTAAAGAACTGTATAGTGGGGCAAAATCGGCGGTGTATTACATTTCTTCTGGCACAGCGAAAGGGTCATCCCCGGAAACACCAAATGATCGTTTTGGAATTAAGCTGGGAGCACCGAGAACCGATCCATTGGGACAAGGAGTAATCGTAGAACCAAAAAGAAAAAATCAAACTGAGAAAAATTATCCATTTGCATCTTTTGAACAAGGACAAACTGCTAATAATGCTTTGCGTTTGTTGGATTGGGTGGAAAAGAAGGGGATGACGGCAGAATTGTTGGAAAAAATTAGAGCCGAGGTAGAAGCAAAACCAAAGATTTCTTTGATTGCCGGAAAAAGTAGAGTGAGTGGTGATGAACAAATGGAAGATAAACCTGATGAGGAAGTAAAAGTGGGAGGAGAATGGGTTACCAATCCGTATTCTAAGATGGAGATGAGAGCTCCTTATGACTCACTTTCTTACAATATTGAAACAAGGTTGCCGGTAACGTTGCATCTTTTGGGTAATACCCGTTTGGGAAGCAGCTCTGAAGGTTATGATGAATTGAAAAGATATCATCAAGAGCAGATAGAGTTTAATCCACACTCTTTGGTGGTGTTTTTGAGAAACATGATTGACAAAGACGCGGGTGGTTCTCCCCAACGGATGGAGATACTGGGTAAGTTTAAAGAAATTATTAACGGAGCAAAGAAGCAGACTCTAGCAATTATGATGTGTGAGTCTTTGCGAAGCAGTGACTGGAGAAAAAAAGTAAAGACTGGTGAGGAGTATGTGGATGCCACAGGAAAAGTGGTGGATATGGATAATTTTGATCCAGAAGATACGGATGATGAGGGAAAGAAAGTAAAAATGCCTAAAAAAAGAAATTTGTTTTCAATGCCACTTGCACCAGGATCATATTTGGCTACAGAGACTGATACTCCACTAATTCATCATTTATCTCTTATTAATCTAATGATTGGTCCAAAAGGTTCGATTAAGGAAAAACCAACATATTCGGGAGCGTTTGCAGATAAGTTGATGAAACACGGATCATATTCTAGACCAGAGTTTGGACTGCGCCGAATGTATGATCTTTATACTCAAGAAAAACCAGGATATGTAGCTGGAGGACATATGCCACACGCTGGATCAATGATGTTTTATGATGGTAGCAATGCGGAAACAAACACGCCGATACTAGTGGCTCCTGGATGGTTTGCTAAGTATGTAGACACCATGGGTAAGGGTAATGTGATGCCGGGTGCTTTGCCTGGTCAAGCAATAATCTTTATGCCCGGAAGTAGTAAGCAAGACTATCTGGCATTTCCAACAGTAAGCGCTGATGAGACTGGCTATATGCAGGATGCCTTTACATTGATGAGAGGATTGGAGATCATGGGTTTAACCAATCAGGTGTTGGGAAGAAAAAAAAGATAGTTTAGTATTTACTGATTTTCTTTGTCTATAAAAACAGAGAAAAAAAGTAGATAATGTTAGATATGAAGGCGGTTGTATACATTACAAAAAAGACGGTGTGGGTTGGAAATGAGTCTTTTGATTGGGATGGAGTAAGACTAGATGAAGTCTTTGGAAAAATTAAGAGGGAACTAAAAGTTAATGAGGTGAGAGTTGTTCTTGGACATGAGGTATCGTCTGTAACGGCAATAAAGGCTGGAAATACATTCTTGACTAGAGAAAATATTTTAAAGTTAGTTAAGCCATGGATGCCGTTTGAAATAGATAATGATTGTTTTGATTGGAAGTTGGTTGTTTTGGGGCATGATGAGGTTTGGATTCAGATAGTGGCAATGGAAAGAGGGTTGTTGCTGAGTTTGTCTTCGGCGATTAGAAACAATGGCTTGAAAGTTGATTTGGTAACAGCAATTGGAGTGCTACTGGGTGAAGAATCAAACGGTAGGGAGATACCTGTGGTTTATAAATGGGAGAATAAAGAGAAGATATCGGTTTTGGCAGTGAACGGACTCGTTGATCTTGTTACTTCCAACATAAGTAATGAAGACCTGATGGTTTATGCTAATAAAAAATGGAGATTGGCAGTAAATCCAGAAGAGATTATTATGAAAGAAGAAAATTTTAATTTGTCGAAGAAAATATTTTCAATAAAAACAAAGGGAGAGGACAAGGCGGTGCTGAATTTACCAATTCTCAAAGAGGTGGTTAGTAAAATGAAGCCTGAGAGTGAAAAGAGGGGAGATGATGAGATACTGGAGATGAGCATATTTGTCGATAGGACTGGGGTGACACTGAATTATTTATTGATTTTTTTGATTACGGTACTGGTTGGTTTGATAGTGTTGATTGGATATCTGATTTTCAGAAGCAGATTGCTTTGATAAGATTGGGGTATGCAAAATAGAAAAGTGAAGAAAGCAGTTATCACTGCGGCAGGCTTGGGAACAAGGTTTCTGCCAGCTACGAAGAATATCCCGAAGGAGATGCTTCCGATCGTAGATTTGCCGATAATTCACTATATTGCCGAGGAGTGCGTGGAGGCTGGGATTGAGGACATTATTGTGGTTATTCGCCCCGGCAATGAGGCGGCGATGACCTATTTTTCGCCCAGTAATGAACTTGATCGTACTTTGGCGGCTACCGGCAAGGAAAAGCAGCTGGAGAGGTATTACAAGGTCGCAGGAAAGGCTAATTTTATCTTTGTTCACCAGAATGCGTCTCTGCCTTATGGTAATGGCAGTCCGGTGCTGACAGCGAAGAACTTGGTAGGTAATGAACCGTTTGTGGTGTGTTTTGGGGATGATCTCGTTTTGAACCCAAATGGCCACGGAGCGGTGAAGCAGATGACGGACGCATATGAGGCTCATCAAGATGCCTACGGGGTGATGGCGGTAACTAAGGTGCCACGAGAAGAGATCAGCCGATATGGAATTGTAGAAACTGTGGATGGATGCAGTGATGGGAAAATAAAACGAATAGTAGAGAAGCCACAACCAGAAGAGGTGAATTCAAATATGGCCGACTTTGGCAGAATGGTGCTGGCACCGGAGATCTTTGAGTATTTGAGAGTAGATAACACAGGTAAAGATGGGGAACTGTGGTTGGTGGATGCGATTGAACAGATGCTGGCGAGCAAACCGGTGTATGCCAAAGAGATTGAGGGTGAGTTTTTGACTACAGGTGATCCGCTGCGATTTCTTAAAGCCTCATACAAGTTTGCCATGCAGCGACCAGAGATCGCCGGAGAACTGAAGAAGTTTTTGGAGGAAGAGGTTTTAAGCAAAAAAACACCCTGACGAGCAGGGTGTTGGGATGATTATTTGTAGAGAGCAATGATTTCTTCGATAAGTGAAAGAGTCAAAAACGAGCTGGGGTACAGGCTTACTTTATCTGCGGGATGGAAGGTAATGAGCCAGTTAGCGAACTTTTTGGCGAGAGACTGATCTTTGATGTTGTATAGAACAATATATGGTTCTGATTGGAGTTTAATGATCTCAACATTGAAGTGGTCTACAAAACCGGCTCCGTACATCGACATTATGATAAATTGATAGTTGCCTTTTGTGCAGGCAACATATTGGGGTTTTTCAAGCCCGGCATTGATGGCGTTATTAATGCACTGGGAAAGTGGAGTATGGACTTTGTTATTGTCCTCAAGAAACCACTTGCTATCGACTTGAGCAATTTTCATGGATTCCTCCTTGGGATTTAAAGGTCTGAGATGGGTGAATTGTATCCCATAACAACTAGATTGTCAATTTTGATTAGGTATAAAAAAACCGCCCCGGTGAAGGGCGGTTGGAGAACGAGATAGACTTGCTATTTGATATCCCTGGTCATTTCGGCCAGGAGGGGGACAAAGGCCTTGATCGTGGGGTCGGTTGCCTGTTCGATCTTGCCTTCGAGGATGGTCAGCCACTTGTAGTAGCTTTCCAGGGCCATCTCGAAACCTCCCGCCCAGTGAGCCTGGTCTTCGGGGGTATTTAAGTCCCAGAGATCCTTCACCATCTGGATGGCCTCGAGGCCAGTTTCAGAGAGCGGAAAGCCGGACTTCACCTTCATGAGCTCAACGAACAGGTCGAAGTTTGGTTTTCCGGTTGTGTTGGTGACGGTGTCGATGAGGGCTTGGGATTGCGCGACCTTCCAGGCCATGAGTTCACCCATATTGGGTGAACAGTTATCGTGCTGATTGTAGGGCGAGTGGGGAACTGCCATGGCGCTGTTGGCGTAGCCTTGTAGGTGCTGAAGCATCGAGGGGATCTTAGTGACAACAGGCACACCGTCTTTGACTTTCTGATTTCCATCGGCGTCCAGTACGGGAAGTTCGGTGACGATTGCTTTTGGGGTGAAGAGATATTTCAGCGCATCTTGGAAACTGTACCAGTCGATGTGGTGTAGGTCGAGGCCACCGACGCGGGCACCATCCACAGACGCCATAGCGTGTCGAGGAAGGTGAGTCGCAGGATCTCCGCCATTTTCCAGTCTGTCGGTCCATCTGGTGATCCAGACGGCCAGGCGAACTGGCCTGTCGTTTTCGTCCCAGAAGAGTTCATCAACCCATGGTTTGCGAACTAAACCGTTTTTGGCGGTTAATTCTTTGATCATGTGCGGATGAGCCGCAATTGCATAAGCAGTCAGGAGGCGGACATTGAGCGGAAGGACATCTTTCGAGTTCATGAAGAAGATAACCGCGGCGAGTTCGCCGTGATTCAACTCCCACTCGTTGTCAACGTATCGGTGTTGAACACCAGTACTGGCATCATGAAACATGGCGGCGAAGAAGCTGGCATCGATCTCATTGCGGTGAGCCATCGCAACGAACGGATCGTTGCTGATGATGGCTGATCCGCCCAGAGCGTCCATGATGTGATGCCCGAGGTCATGTGCCGGAGTTCCGAGCAGAATGAAGGGACGCATGATTTCGATCATGGTCTTGATCGTATCCGTATCGGTTCGGAAAAGACGATCCAGAAGATTGCCCTTTGCCGTTTTGAGGTAAACTTCGTTGTTTTCCAGGGGGCGCAGGTTGTTTTTGACCCAGGTGGCCATGGCTTCCTGAACCTCGCGATCCAAGAGAGCTTCTTTGACTGCCTCAGGTGAATAAAACTCGACACCTTCGAGCGCAGGGTAAGAGATGCGATTGGCACCGAAGATGCCTTTGATGAGCTCAATAAGACCATTGATAATCGACCAGAAAGTATTCATGAGAATCTCCTTGTTTTGGGGTTTGGATAACGAAAATTAACCGTGCAAAAGCACGGACAAAAAAGAATGTAAGTGGGAAACTAGAACAACTGCATGGGTAAGGCGCGGATTTGCAAGTTTATTTCAAAGTCTGACTAGTTAAGTCTTGAGAGAGTATAGCATACGTTATGGGGTATGTCAAGGGGTGTGTATTTGAGTATGAAAAAACCGCCCCGGTGAGGGGCGGTTGGTCGAACTATTTAAGGATCAGAAAGAGAATGAAGGGAAGAAGGCGCAGAGCGCCATTCATAGTACCCAGTAAGAACGGGGTAAGCAGTCGGTTGCCGAAGGATATTTTTTCGGCGATCTGGGCAACTTTTTCTTTGTCCTCTGGGCATTCGTTTTGCTCTTTTTTTATGTCCAAAATCATTTGAATACCAATTGCGCCGAAGAACAAAATTACGGCCAATAGGACTTCAATTTTGAAGTTGAGCACGAGCAATACGAAGTACAAAATGTAACTGATCCAGCCGGTAGCAGCCGTAATACAGCCCATTGCTGTAAAGGTTTTTGGCGGATTTTTCTCGATCATGATCTGCCGGTATTTTGGAAGACCGAAAAAGATGATTGACATTGTAATGATCATACTTACGATGACCATGACAATACCGATCCAAGCTAAAGTGGTGGAAAACATTCAAACCTCCTATTGGAATATTTCTGCTTTGGGGCAGAGTGGATACAAAGATGTGAAAGTCTGACTTTTTAAGTCTGAGTACTAGTATAGCATCTTGCTATGGGGTGTGTCAAGGGGAAATAATGATTCTTAGATTTCGAGATCAATTTCCTTGCTGACCAAGACTCGAGCTGCCGCACCCAGAAAGTAGTTGTCTTCGGTTTTTTTGACGAAGTCAAAAAATTCACTGACGTGGACAATTTCGATTTCCAGACCCATGGGTTTATGTTCGCGGTAGAAATCACTCTTGTTGGTAACATTGGGAAAGTTGGTAACATCAATGATGGCGGCAAAGAGATACGAAGAGTTGTTCGTCATACCGTAGTCGGGGAAAACACGGCCAAGATCGACGATTTTTTTGAAGGTAAGATTTTTGATGCCTAGATGATGGCAGATTTCCTGCTCGATTTTTTGAGGGAAGTTTGTGGGGTTGTTTTTATCGATTCTTAAAAATAGACCTCCGATGGAGTCGAGAACTTCTCTTGTGGTAGAGAATTTGTGGGCTCGGTTGACGATGAAATGGGTGATCTTGCCGTTGGTTTCGAGAAAGATAATGCCACGCATGCCGCCATGCTGGCCAGTTTTCCAGGAAACATACTCGTAAGTAAATATTTGATTGGTGGACTCAGAACGGACTTCAAAAACAGGGATAAGTAAATAGTTTCCGCGATTAAGTTTCTGGAGTCTTTGAACTTCGACGTTGCCGATTTCATCTGGCCTTTCGGAGAGATCTTTGATAAAACCGTCAAAATCTTCAGGGAGGGTAAGGACTTCTTCTTGGATTTCTGGTGCGGTGTTTTGGAACCAGGATAGTTTCAGAAGAGAGGCAACATACTCTTGGCGTGCGGGGGTAAGGGTACTAATGAGTTCGGTTAGTTCAGTATTGTAGGACATGTTTTTTGGTATATAAAACTGCTTCTATTATAGACATAAGTGAGTATGGTAAAGTTTGACAGTGAGAAAAGTATACGGTTTGGATTCTGACTTTATTATTAATGGCGATAAGTCTTTGGAGACGGTGAAGCTTTGGGCTGGCCGTTTGTTTGAGAGTGAGAGAGTTAAAGAGTATAAATTTTCGAGTGAGGCATTGAAATGGTTTTTGGAGGTGGCATTTGGCGCATATAAAAAAACGGATACTGACAAAAAGAGACAAATGATTTTGGCGAAAATCATTCATACCAGGGAGGTGGTGAGAGCAGGTTT
>DATIKJ010000034.1:0-10372 GCA_035477615.1 Spirochaetia bacterium
AGAGGCGGCAATAATGGCTAAACCAACGAGAGCGGCAGTAATACGGTTTCTGGCTTGTTCGGTTTTACCTTTGTCGCCACCAGAAGTGAGCCACTCGATACCACCAATAACAAGATAGGCAAAAGTGAGAATACCGGCGACAATGAAGGCAACGGAGATGGCGCTGGAAATTAATTTACCAATATCGGTGATTTTCATACCGGTTGGTTGGCCGACACCGATGGTTGAAGCGGCGGCGTGGGCTTGAGGGATTAAGGACATATTTTTTCTTTATTAATAATTAATTAAGAACTGAGTTTATTATTATGGTGTTTTGGCTTAATGTCAACTGCCCCCAACTGGGTTGTCGGTACAGAGCGCACTAAGATCGATACCAAAGAACTCGAGAACAAGGGTATAGACAGCATAACTAGCAGCAACAATAGCTAAACCAATAAGAGCATTGGTAATCATTTTTTGAGCTGTGTCAATCTTAACTTTATCTCCACCGGAAGTGAGCCAGTTTATACCACCAATGACAAGATAAACGAATGCAGCGATACCAGCAATAATGAAGGCAACACTGATGGCGTTGCTGACAAAGTTGCCGATACAGGTAAAACCGAAGAAATTACCTTTGGTGACTTCGGTACCGATATCAACGACTTGATCTGCTGCAAAAACGGGAGTGGCGAGTGTGATCATATATTGTTGGGGAAAATAGGTGCGAGAATATTAATTTTGAAGGCACCTTGAATAAAGAGAGTAATAGCATATGAACCGACGAGTATTGCTAAACCAATAAGAGCATTGGTAATCATTTTTTGAGCTGTTTCTACTTTGCCTTTGTCGCCACCTGCTGTAAGCCACTCAATACCACCCCAGACGAGAAAAATGATGAAGGCAACACCACCAAGGGTAACAACGGATCGCCAAAGAATAGCAACATAAAAGGCAAGACCTGATGCTGGTGTCATAGATTGGATGTTTGCAGGTAGAGATTTATTGACGATTTCGTTGGCTGCGTGAACCTCAGGAACAAAAAAGATATTCATTTATGGTGTACTAGTTGAAAATAATGCTTTGAAGGGATTGAGGATATCAACACCAAGGATGTTGCCAACAATACCGGTAACGAAAAGGCCGGCGACAATGGCAACTAAACCAATGACGCCTTGGGTCATTTGAGTTTTAGCTTCTTCGACTTTGGCTTTGTCGCCACCTGCGGTAAGCCATTTGAGACCACCAAGGGTAAAGAAAATAACGAAGGCAAGACCGCCGACGACGGTGAGAGTAGTTATAACTGTGGAGAGAATATTGCTAAGTTGGGTTTGAGTTTCTGGGCCGCTAACTCCGGCAGTTTCAAATCCAAAAGGTCCAATACCCTTGATACCACCGACATCAATAGAGGCGGCGTGGGCTGGTTTGATAAAAAGATTTGAGATTGACATATTTTAGGGTGTTACTGATGTAAATTTGGGGATAAGGATGGCAGTGAAGTCGTTGAAAAGGAGTTTGCTTACAATGGCGATGATGATAAAACTGGCAGCCATAATGACGAGACCAGTGAGACTCATGGTAATTTTATTTGAGGCTTCGGAAATCTTGGCTTTGTCGCCATTGGAGGTGATGTAGGTTAGACCTCCATTAAGGAACTGCCAGAGAGTGAAAAGTCCGCCGAGGATGATAACAAAGCGGATAATAGCGGTGATAAAGTTGCCTGTTTGGCCAATATCGGAAGGAATGCCCGATGGTACATCAATAGTGCCGACAACATCTTCGGCATAAACTGCTTTTACAAATAGTTCTGTTAGTTTATTAAACATTTGTTATAAAAATTTAAAGCCGAGTATGGCACCTATGAGGCGGGTAACAACAAAGGCGGCTACGACGACAACTAAACCAATTATGCCATAAGTTAGGGCTTGTGACGCTTGGGCTGTTTTGGCTTTGTCGCCATTAGCTGTAATGTAAGCAAATCCAGCAAGAAGAATGGCAATAAAGGCGGCAATACCGGAAATAATGAGAACGTTGGCAATGATGGGGTTTATGAGAGTAGAGAGAGTGGCAGAGTTGCCACCAAGAGCCTCAGCTGGTGCATAAGTTGAACCAAGATCGACGGCAAGAGCTTGTTTTACAAACATTAAGTATTATTTTACAGTAAAATTTGGAACATATATGGATAGTTCTCTGGGAATAAAAGCAAAAAATAGTCTTGAAAAATTGGCAAAGCAAGTTGATTTGAGATTGGAAAAGTATTGGAATAAGGAAATTGGGAGGAGTTTTGGATTTGAAGAGTCTCAAAAAAGATTAGTAGATAAGGTGCTGGAACACTCTAAGGAGCATAATTTGAGACCTGCTAAGAGAGCAAGAGCGGCCTTTGTGTATTATGGATATTTACTTTCTGGGAAAATACCTAATGAGGAAGTTTGGAAAGTGATGGAAGGAGTTGAGCTGGTACAAACGGCATTGTTGATGCATGACGATTTTATGGATGAGGATTTGCTACGTAGAGGATTGCCGACGACTCATGAGTTTTTTGCCGATGGAGACAAGCATTATGGTGAGTCGATGGCAGTGAGTGTGGGGGATGTGGTTCTGTGTTTGGGGTATGAGAGAGTGATGGAGTGCGATTTGAATAAAGAAAAAGTATTGGATGCAGTAAAGATATTGATGAGAGGAATAACAAATACGGCTTTGGGTCAGATATATGATATAGCGTTGCCGAGACTGGGAGAGTTGACTGAAGAAAAAGTGTTAGCAGTTCATAGAGCAAAAACTTCAATCTATACTTTTCAAAATCCATTGATAATAGGAGGAGTACTTGCAGAACTTTCTGATGAGGTGCAGGAGATACTGAAGGAGTATTCATACAAGGCAGGGGTGGCTTTTCAACTACAAGATGATATTTTGGGGATGTTTGGGGAGACAGAAAAAACGGGCAAATCGGTGAATTCGGATTTACTGCAAGGGAAAAGTACACTACTGATTGCAAAAACTATGGAGTTGGGAAAAGAAAAACAAAAAAATGATTTATATTGCGCTTGGGGAAAACATAAGGCGACGGAAGAGGAAATAGAGCAGGCAAAAACGGCTATAAAGGAGTCTGGTTCTCTGGAGTACTCTATAAATATAACAAAGGAGTTGGCAAGAGAGGCAATGGAGATAGCGGAAAAATTGAGTCAATACGATCTTAATAAGGAGGCAATTGATTATTTAAAGGGAATTGCTGAGTATATGGTAACTAGGAGTTATTGAAGTTGAGAGTGTTTGGAAGAAAAAAGATTTTAGGATTAGCTTCATGGAAGTACCAAGATTCTGGAGAGAAATGCCAACTAATACTAGTTTTTCTGGAAAAGAAAAAGGAACTATGAACGAAGGGGCTGTGTATTTTAAGTATCCTGGAGGAGAGATATCTCTTATGGGAAATTGTGAACAAATATATAAAAGATTTGAAGACAAAGGTTTTAAAGCTGAAGTGATTGAAAGAGTGTTATTTAATCTTTTGGGGGTTGTTGCCTCCAAACCGGCGATCTCTTTTGAGAAAATCGTTAATAGCCAGAGTGAGTTGGTCGGGAGTGAAGTCCGGAAACATAATGGGAGTAAAGAAAAGCTCCGAGTAAACAGACTGCCAAGGAAGATAACCGGAAAGACGCTGTTCCCCGCCAGTACGAATAATTAAGTCGGGATCGGGAATGCCGGTAGTGTCAAGGTAATTTGAGAAGAGATTTTCATCAATTTTTTTACTAGGGATTTTTTCATCGACGATTTTTTTGACAGCTCTTAGAATTTCATCTCGGCCACCATAGTTGAGAGCAAAAGTAACGGTAATTTTGTGATTTTTGGATGATTTGTTGATCATCTCCATGGATTTTTGAGCAATGTCTTTGGGAAAACGGTTGATATCGCCTAAGATACGAAGACGAGCGCCTTTTTGGATAAAGCGGAGAGCAAGTGAACCAAGAGCAAAACGGAAGACATCGAATAAACCTTTGAGCTCAGCTTCATCACGTTTCCAGTTTTCGGTAGAGAAAGCCCAGAAGGTGACAAAACCAATACCAAGCTCGGCACATTTTTCAATTAAGGGTTCGATAGCATTTTTGGCGGCTTGTTCATGACCTTTGACTGGATCGAGGCCATGTTGTTTGGCCCAGCGACGATTTCCGTCCATGATAATAGCCACATGTTGGATTGGGGTTTCCATTAGCCTTATTATAGCAAAATGAGGCTAGACAAGGTTGCCAAGACCGAGAACGTTGGTTACTAGTCGAACAACGATAAAAGCGACGACGGCGAGAATGAGACCAACAAAAGCGTTTAGAAGACGGGTGCTGGCGGCAGAGACTTTTTTGGGGTCTCCTGTACTCATCATGTATTCCCAGCCGGTAATAATGAGATTGGCAAAGAAAACAAGACCGACAAGGACAAAAACAAGGTTAATAAGGTTAAAGCCACCTCCGGTAAGTAATCCGGAGATATTGGTAATATTTGACAGTCCTGGGGCAGGATCGGGTAAGTTAGATAGACTGACACCATCATCGGCAAATGTTTGGCTTATAAATGTCATATTTTTATGATAGTCCAGGAATTCCTAGAATACTAACACCGATTAATCTTACTAAAAAGACAGAGATTAAGATAAATATAAGACCAACAATAGCGGAAGTAATAATCTCTTTGCCAGCATTGAGCTTGTCTGGGATGCCGGCAGAGGTAGTGATGATAAAGACACCATAAAGCATAAGAGCAAGGGCAATACCACCACCTAGACCGGTGATAATTTTAAAAATGGAAGAAAAGATTGAGTTTGTGGCGTCTCCATCTTCGGGTATTGGAATACAGCCTATGGCGGTTTGGATACCGCTTGCACCGCTTTCACATTGAGGACCAGATGATGAAGCTGCAGTGACTTGCTGTCTGTTGTTGATGGCATTTTTTTCGTCTTCAGTTACACAAATTGGTCCTGTACCTCTTGGGGTAATACAAGTAAAACCATCTTTACAGGTTTGATTTGTACCACAAGGTTGGTGTGATCCTCCAATATCATTTTGTTCTTCAATTGGTGTTTCGGTGCAAGTGTAAGGACTGGTGACGCTTGGTCCTCCGACACATTTACAAGTGAAACCAGAAGGACAGTTTATTGGATAAACCGTTCTAGATGCACCGGCGGTACAGTCGCAGGCAAAAACTTTAGGAGAAAGAAATAAATAAAAGGATACTAGAAGTAGTGGAATAATGATGAATTGGCGTTTCATGAACTCTTCAATTTTATCATGATGGTTTACACTAAATAATAGATGAAGTGGAGATATTTAATTATTGTGGCGATTGCTTTTGGTTTTTTTGCCGGATTGGTTTCGGCGGAAACAGATTGTGGTGAGGACACAGGATGTATTCAAAAGCAGATAGATGAACTTACTGTATTACTTAATACAAATAAAGGAGAGGCAAGTAAAATTCAGGCGAAATTAAAATCAATTCAATCACAGATTAATGTTGCTACTACAAAACTAAAATTAACAGAAGCTAATATTAAAGACAGAAGTGAGAAAGTGTCGACGCAGTATTTAGTTTTGTCGGTGAAGATACGAGAGATGTATATGAGACTTCGATCTCAACCCTTATGGATTAGCTTGTTTTCGACGATGAACATGGGGGAGGTAAGGCGAGAGTTGGCATACAGACAAGATAGTAATGAGACAGACAAACAGGTGATTGTGAGCTTGGTTTCGGAAATTGGTAATTTGGAGTCAGACAAAAAAAAGTTGGAAGAACAGAAAACCCAACTTGCAAAATTACAAGCAGATCTGGATAAACAGAATGCATCTTTTCAAGCAACAATTAAAGATCTTTCTTCAAAAATTGCGGTTCTTTCTGCTAAACAGCAAGCAATTATTGACGCTCGTTCTGGTTCGTTTATTACTGGTGTTGGTTCTGTACCAATTGGATCGGACTATGACGCTTCGATAGCTGGATTTAATGCAGGGGCACCAAGTGGATCTTTTGGAGTATTTAGTTTTGGGGCGTATACACATCGAAAAGGAATGAGTCAGTATGGAGCAAAAGCCAGAGCAGAAAGTCAAGACTTTGAAAGTATTTTGGAAGCGTATTACGGGAAGCGTCCTGTAAATAAAGATACTGGTGGAGATATTATTGTAAATGGGAACTCAATGAATTTTGAAGACAAGTATTTAATGGGAATTGCGGAGATGCCATCTGATTGGCCGGAAGCAGCGTTAAAAGCCCAAGCTGTGGCCGCGAGAACATATGCATATAGATATAAACAAGAGGGGAAGTCGATATGTACGACAGAAAGTTGTCAGGTGTATTCAGAAACAAAGGCTAATAATCCTCCTGAACAGTGGAAGAAGGCAGTGAATGATACAAGAGGAAAAATTCTTGAAGATGTGGTGACATATTATTCATCGACGACTGGAGGATATTTAAGCACTTCTGGATGGGACACAACAGATAAATCGGCTGGTGGTGATTGGACCACAAAAGCTTGGGAAAGTAAGGCTGGTAGCCCTTGGTTTTATAAGGCTTGGTATCGTAGTGGATATAAAAATTCTGATAACTCTTGTGGAAGAAAGCCTTGGCTAAGTGAAGAAGAAATGGCGGATATTATTAATTCTTGGTTGGTATTGAAGCAGGGAGAAGGATCGGGAGTAGATACAGGAAGAATTGTGCCAGTAACGATAAGTAGTTGTAAGGTGGGTGGTCAGAGCGGAGAGCCTTATTCTATGTCTGAGTTACGATCAAAACTGAGTAATCCTGTTACTAGTATTTCTGGAAAACCAGTGTTGACGAATGACGGTTCTGGAAACACAACCAATGTTAGATTTTCGACAAATAGAGGCGAGATTAATATTTCTGGATTGCAGTTTAAAGAAGTATTTAATACAAGAGCTCCTGGATATATCTCAATTCCTCAAAAAGGATTTGCTTTTTTTAATATCGAGAGAAAGTAATTTTGTATAGAAACTCGATCAGGTCAGGAATGACAATAAATGAGATCACCAAGTCGTGGGTACACTCCTCGTGATGATGGAGTGAGATTGCTACACGAGTATGTTCTCAGTGATGAGGGGAGGTTTGGTACAATTAGCTATGCCGGAGATATTTGGAGCAAATAAGGTAGCAGATGTTCATGAGGTGGTTGAACTGGAGAAAAGTGGTAAGTTTAAAAGTTTGTTTGGTTCTTTTGTGGTGACTCCTCCAAAAACAAGATTTGAGTCACAAGATAATGATGAAAAGATTGTAATTTTAGGACGGAAACATTTCGTAGTTAATCTGAAGTGGATGGCTTTGGCTTGTTTTGCTTTTTTTGTACCCATGTTCTGGGGAGAGTTTCCGATGGTAAAGGCTCTCGACACAAATACAAGTTTTATTTTGAGTGTTATCTGGTACTCTGCCTTACTATTTTATGTAATTCAAAATTTTGTTTTGTGGTTTTATAACGTGTATATAGTGACCAATGAGCGATTGGTAGATGTTGATTTTTTTGGATTGATGTACAAAAACATTAATGTGACACAGATAGAAAAGCTGCAAGATGTTAACTACTCACAAAGAGGAATTTTTTCCAGTTTTTTTAATTATGGGGATGTAGTAGTGCAGACATCTTCGGAACAGCGATCTGATGACAGAAGTGAGAGATCAGCTTTTACTTTTAATGCAGTAGCGAATCCGGATTTGGTTGTTAAAATTATTTCTGAGTTAATGGAAGAAGTGAGTAAACAAAATAGTAGATAAAATGGAAACAATACTAAATGGACAAATAACAGTCAGTTTGGTAGTTGGAATAATGGCGAAGATAATGATGGTTCTTTTGTTTTTGATGTCTTTGGTAATGCTCCGACAGACGGCTTTGATGGACAAGGTAATTAAAATTCCGGTTGGAGGCAGTATAAAGACGCTTGTTTGGAGTTTTTCGGCCTTATTATTGCTACTAACTGTTATAGTAGTATTAGCGTGAATACCAGTCTGGGTATAAATTTTTTCAGGACAGTCAACGAAGAGGGTTCAAATGGTTGGGCTCAGGTTTATGCACGAATTCCGTTTGATGATTATGAGTTAAAAGAAAAGGGAGCTCTTTTTGGTGTAGTGTTGGGGAAGCCTTTAGAAAACTGGGCGGATGTTGAGGCGGAAGTGATGGAATGGACGGACGAGTATTTTAATAAAACGGAAGGATGTGGAGACTTGGGACTTTTTGCTAGTAACTTTAAGGAAAAGTATCCAGAGGTTGAGGGAGCGTGGTTGTGGGTTGTATCGGAGCAAGAAGGAAAAAGAGAGATTAAAACAATACGTTGGGGAATGGCGGGAGTGAGTTTAGTAAGAGGAGGAAAAGAGTATGAATTAACAACTAATGAGGGAAAAATTATCAAGGGTTTGGTAGAAGAAAAAGATCGTTTGATGATGTGGTCTGGGAAATTGGGTAGTATTTTGAAATCAGAAGAAGTTGGAATTGTGAACGAAGATACGGTAGAAAAATTTGGAAATAAATTAACGGAAGCTCGGGAAGCAGCAGCGGGATTGTTTTTTGATTTTGATAAACAAAGTATTGTTTCAGTAGAGACGAAGGCCGAAGAGGTGGTTGGGAAGGAGTCTCAAGTTGAGCAAATCAGAGAAAAAATTGATTTAGAAAAAGAAGAAGACTTGGCGAGCGAGGAACTGGTTGGACCAGTGAGAACAAAAGATAAGTTTATTAATTGGTGGGGTAGAGTTCGATCTTCAAGAAATCAGGAAATACATGTTGACAGTGAGAGAGTACAAAAAAGAAAGAAATGGGCGGTGTTTTTGGGAGTTTTATTTTTAATTTTATTGGCGGTTAGCTTGGTGACTGGGTCAATAAAAATAAAAGCTGATCGAGAAGCAAAGAAGTGGCGAGAGTTTTCTGAACCAATAACAAAAAATATTGAAGAGGCTCAGGAGTTGGTGAAAATAAATCCTTCGGGAGCTAAGAAGTTGGTTGACGATGTAAGAAAAATTTTTGATGTACAAAAAGCAGAGTTTGTGAAGGGAAAATATAAGGATGAAGTAGTGGTATTGGAGCAAAAACTTAATGAAGCTTGGACAGTAACTTCTGGAGAAAAAGAAAGTCAGATAGAGGAGGTAGTAAATATTCAGTTAGTTAGACCGGGATTTGGGGGAGAGAAAATGAGTCTTATCAAAACGGGAAGCATGCTAGCACTGGATAGCAAACTAGGAATAGTGGTGTCTGCAGAGTTAACCAAGAAAGATATTAAAGTGGTGGCCGGAAAAGGTGAAGGGATGGGGTGGTTGGACGCTGTTAGTGATGGTAGTAAGGTTTTGGTGTTGACTAGTAAGGGAGTAAGTGTTGATGGGAAGGAAAGTGGTGGAGTGGTTTTTGATATGGCGGTGAGTAGACCTGTAGCGTTGGGTCGATTTGGAGCTAGCCTTTACGTACTAGATAGTGGAAACAAGGAAATATATAAATATGGAGCAATTAGTGATGGATATGGAGACAGAACTCGATGGTTGAAGCAAGATCAGTCGATAAGTGTGACACCTGTCGACATGGCGATTGATAGTGACGTATGGATTTTGGGAGATTCGGGTGAGGTGGAAAGATTTAGACGTGGAGTACGTGAGCAGTTTAGTATAAGCGGTTTTCCTGAGGGAGCAAAAACAGGAAAGATTGCTGTACAGCTAGAAGGACCTAACTTGGCAATGTTGGACAGTGTAAACGGAACAGTAATTGTGTGCAGTAAGGAAACTGGAAATTGTGGCCAGCAGCTAAAATCAGAAAAACTTAAGACGGCAACTGATATTGAGTATGATGGAGAAAGTTTGTTGGTGTTAGTATCGGGAACTGTGAGTGTCTTGAAGTGATGCAGGCTAGGTGAGGCTTGGGTTACAATATATCATGCTTGCGGAAAACAAAAAAGCCAAGTTTGATTACGAAATAATTGAGGACTACGAGTCTGGTATTGTTTTGAGTGGAGCAGAGGTAAAAAGTATCAGAAGTGGGGGGACAACTATGTTGGGAGCTAGAGTAGTTTTTGAGGATGATGGCGCTTATGTGATTGGTATGAATATTCCAAAGTATAGGTACGATAGTACTGAAGAATATGTACCAGACAAAAGAAGAAAATTGTTGCTACATAGGAAAGAAATTGTGGAAATTCAAACAAAAATGAGATCAGCTGGGTTGACAGTTGTGCCTATCTTACTGTATAATAAGGGTAGTCTCGTAAAGGTAAAGATCGCTTTAGTTCGGGGCAAGAAGAAGTTTGAAAAAAGAGAGATACTTAAAAAGCGTGAAAGTCAGTTAGGAATCGCGAGACGATTAAAACTAACAAACTGAAAGGTTTAAAAATGGACTTATTTTGGACGAAAGTTATGCCTGCAAGTATAGTTAATTATTCAT
>DATIKJ010000035.1:0-6306 GCA_035477615.1 Spirochaetia bacterium
CCCCAACCACCAGTACCTCGGCAATACCTGCTTCAGAAACTGAAAAAACTCCGCTCGTGTTAAAAGTATGAACCGTATATGCACCATCGTAAGTCACTGTACCCCCTGTGGCCACCACTCCCAACGTTGCCGCACTCCCCACACTTCCCAAATCACAAGTACTCAGATCCGACGCATCAAACAATGTTCCTTGTATCGCTCCAATACAATCAGCCACCAATGCCTCAGCCGGGCAGTCATTACCATCATCACCTACAGACGTATACAAACCATCTCCATCTATATCGTAGTATCCATCTGTGTCCACACATGTTCTGGTTCTCTTGTGATCTGCGTCACAAGCACCCCAATCGCCAACAATCGGCGTACAGCTATTAAAACTTGTCCCGTCAGGTAATGCAGTCCAAGAGTGACCACAGTCATCATTTTGATCAGACGTGCAACTTACCACTCCGCAACCACCTCCACATCTCCTTGTTCCTGGCGTCACCCGAGGATAGCTATAACAACGTGGCTTTGGACCATCATCTCCCGACGCCACTGGTATCTTAGACACATCAATTCGATACCACAGACCATTCGGTGCCTGATAATAACCAGCTATTTGCCCTGGCTGAGTAATAGATTCCTGTTTCTCTTCTGGTTGTCCACTCAACGGATTGATATATGTTACTGTAGCAACAACATCTACAGTCAAAGCTCCAGCGTCATAGTCATAATATATCTCTCCCAAAGAACGACCGATCGAAGTAATAATTCCACCGGTATCTGCATCTATTTGCAGTGTAACGTCACTACTATCAAAATTTTCTAACTGCACCGCTTCTACATCCTCCGAAAGAATTTGATCAATCGTACACGCCATTGAACATGGCGTATCCTCCGCTCTAACTTCATAAACCACTACAAATCCAAAAACGAACACTAAAAATACTAAAATAGGGATACATCTTAATGTTTTTTCTTTCATAAACAACTTCTTGTAAACAAATAAACCGCTACCGCCTCATTTGTAGCTTTGTCTACATACACCTTAAGATAATCTCCAGGCTTTGCAACCTCACCAAAACGTTTCAAAAACTCCGGCTCTTTTTCTACCCACTCCTTACCTGGAGGAAATGTTAAAAGAATCTTATCCAAATTACTTGTATCCGAGTAATCAATTTGATCATTTATATTCTCTTGAATAGTTGGTTGAGTAATCGCCGAAATACACTGTCTTCCAACTACTTTAAAATAATCCGTTGTTTTATAACTCACCTCACCAGCATTTTTTGATGATTTACCAATTAATTTTCCAGGAAGTAACTTTTCAAATGTTAATCCATGTACATCCTTACCCACCAAAACAACCTGATTACTGTCTATTTTCCTCACAACATAAAATGTCCTCTCCATCACCAAAAGTCTATCCTCTCTAATACCCATAATCTGTAACGATCGCCGCCATACCAAATCCCACCCTAATTGTACAAAACCGCGCCAACTTATAGAACTAAACTCTCGACCATCTTCATCTAAACCATTAATATACTTATCTCTTATGCGTTCCCTTCCTATCATCACCAGTCCCCCAAGAATTAAAACAGACACTAACAACACACTACCCAATACAACACTCACCTTAAGTCCCAGTTTCCTCATCATATAACCATATTACATTATTTCCAAATCAAAAAAAAGACGCCCCTTAAACAGGAACGTCTTAATCAACACTTACTTCATTCGGTCAGCAAAATATGGCCAACCAACTAAACCAGCTTCCGAAGGAATCTTGTTGGACTCCTTCACTTTGGCCATTACTGCCTCCCATTTTTTAACATCTTCTAGACCTACTGCTGTCTGACCAAAAGTATCTATACCGTTCTCAGCATAGCCGAGAACAACACTGGTTCTACCAGTGTTTCCTTCTAGCAGAAAGGCCGGCTTGATATACAGATTCCAGAAATCCTTGTAACCAGATAACCAAAGTTCGGCATCTTCCATGATAGGAGCGCTCACCGAAGAGCCATCTTTATTATAAAACCTGGCCGGAAAAACAATCACGTCTCCCCGCCCATGATAGCTCTCAATCCAGGCAAAACCCTTCTGAGGCTGAACCGGCCAGTGTAGAAACTTTTCCTCTGGAGTATAGGCACCGTAAAGTGCCTTACGATCGCTTGCAAAAATCCCGATCGCATACATAATCTCCTTTGTCTTCACCCCAACTAACTTAGCCGCTTGCCAATCGGCAGTAATGATGTCGGATGACGAACTAGCGTTTAGGGTGTCTACCGACTTCTGCCATAGACCAGAAGAAATATCTTCCTCAGTAATCTGAGGTAATTCCTCCTTGTACTTACTGGAATCTGTCGGAAAAACAACTGCCAGTTCCAGTAGATCCGGAGTTGGCTCAACGGTAGCCGTAGGCACCGTTGTAGCGGTCGGTGGTACAGCAGTAGCCGTAGGCACAATCTCAGTCTGAGTTGGAGGCACAGTCGTCGGAACCATAGCGGGCACCGTTGACGCACATCCACCCAATACAACAACCAAAACAGTAAACAGCAGAGTCTTTTTCATGGCTAATCTCCTCCTATGAGATAAAATATGAATTTTAGTGTACTTCTATCCTATAGAATACACCACCAAGGCCCAAAAGTCAAGCTACAAGGGCTTAATCTAATCAAAATTTACTCCTCAACTTTAGGCTCAGGGACTCTTATCTTGTACCACAACCCATCAGGAGCTTGATAATAACCTGCAACGCTAGCCTTATTTGTTACTTTTATTTCCTTAGTAACCACACGACCATCTATAGGATAATCAACTTGTAATGTCGTATCAACATTTAAAACTCCGTTTGGATCGTGATATATCTCCCCCAAAGAACGATCTTGAGAAAAATCCTTTAAGGATGCCTTTACTCTCCCATTATCATCTATCTCGAGTTCTTTCGATAAAATTTCCTGCAACTCACAACCCGCCTCACAAACCTCCTTCTCTGGGTTGTTTGTCACCCTCTCCACAACTGGAGATACTGAGCTATCCCCTTTTTGTACCTCAGCTGATCCTAAAGGAGCTGTAGCTGCCGGCTCGTTGTCTATGGTTTGAGATGAATGTGCCTCGGCACTCTTAGCTCCCCCAAAGACACCACCAACCCCCAAACCCAAAGCCACACCCGCACCAATCACTTTCTTCATAAATGATCTCCTGCCTTCGTTTTCTATCATGATGTAATTTAGCACTAAAAAACTATCTCTGTCAACTATAGGTTTAGCCTGTGTTTCTAGCTACAAAAATACCCCGACCTAAGCCGGGGCAATAAATTACTCAATCGCAATGGGATACCATTTACCATTCGGAGCCAGATAATATCCAGCCACACTTGCCGGATTAGTGACAATAATAGTCTCTGTCACCACCTGACCATTCACAGGGTAATCAATCTGCAACTGTGTCTCCACATTTAAAACTCCATTTGGATCATGGTACAGATCTCCAAGGAGACGATCTATTGAGAAGTCTTTCAAACTCGCCTGAACATCACCTTCCTGATCTATTTCCAAATCTTTTGACAAAACTTCCGACAACTCACATCCAGACACACATTTTTTCTCGCCAGTTGGGGTAGCCTCAGACACCACCACTGTTGCCGTAGGCAGTGTTGATGGAACAGCTGAAGCACATCCCACGAGTAAAACAAATAACAATCCAAAAAATAAGACTTTTTTCACCACACTCCTCCTGTCAAAAAGTTAAACGCTAAATTTCAGTGTACAAACTACCCCATATTTTACACCACTTACTTCAAAGTCAATCAAATTCACCAAAACAAAACCCCGGCTATAAAGCCGGGGCAAAACGATAAATATACTTCTATTTAAACTCAACAGCCTTCAAAAAGAGCGCTCCGTTGGTGGTCACCAGCTGGACATATCCCAGATCTTTCAACTCTTTGATTCTGGACAAGGACAGCCTTTTCTTTGCATCTCCTATGGACACACCAGTATCACTGGTATACACATCCACCAGGAGATTCACTACCTCATCAGGCAGAGGTGCAGGTAAGGGTATGGGCAAGTTCAGCATTATCGCAGGAAACACGCTTCTTGATGCTTTTACCAAACCTAAATTATTCAGTTCACGCACATCTGATCCTTTTTGAACCTCCTGTTCGTGAACTAACACTTTTCCACCTGACCTTAACATCTGTTTAAACAACGGAATACTGCGTGCAGAAATCATTCAGCCTCCATTAAGCTAAGTTTTTAATTTACTTCTAGCCACATTCTACCAGGCCTATAACAAAAAAGCAACCATGAATATGCCTACCCACTTGCACCTAGCCTTTCCTCATGTATAATACAAAGAAGTTCCAAGACCCAGGGCGATCACTAAGCCCCTGACAGAACCAATCACTGGCTCTTCTTGGAATGGAGCCTTTTTCGTACTCAATCAATACAAACAAAAACAAAATGCCAAACCAAAAAAACATTCATCAGCTAGCTGGAATAACCAAAGCTCTAGGAGACTCCAAAGCTGTCATTCTTACCGAGTACGCCGGACTTACTGTTGCTGAGCAAAATCTTCTTCGTGCCGAAGCTGAAAAGACCAACTCCTCCTTCATCGTCACCAAGAATAATCTTCTCCGTCTCGCCCTCAAAGAAAAATCCAAGGAACTCGCCGACACTCTCGACTCTTTCCTCAACGGTCCAACCGCTGTTCTCTTTGGTGCCGACGCAGTCTCCGCTGCCAAAGTCCTCTCCAAATTCGCCGAAGATCACGACAAACTTAAGATCAAAACCGGTATCATGGACGACAAAGTCATTACTCTAGCTGACATCTCCGCTCTTTCCAAACTTCCTTCCTACGAAGAGCTCCTGGGTAAGCTCATGGCCCAACTTCAGGCTCCTGCACAGGCTCTTGTCCGCCAACTCAATGCCCCTATGCAAAACCTCGTCTACGGTTTAAATGCCATCAAGGCCAAAATCGCTTAAATTAGTCTCGTAAATTATATTCAAGCATAATAACGAAGTTATTAGCGAATATAAGAGGAAGCGCAGGAACAACATTTCGATAATAATATTATCGAAAGGGAGACGAGCAAGCTCTTATTAAATCGATCAACTTATTATTAAAAATTATTAAAATTAAAAAAACATGTCCGAGAAAGTAACCAAACTCGTCGACCAAGTCAGTGAACTCTCCGTTTTGGAGGTTGCTGAATTAGTCAAAGCATTAGAAGAAAAATTCGGCGTTACCGCCGCTCCAGTCGCTGTTGCCGGCGTTGCCGCTGCTGCATCCGCTGCTCCTGAAGAGGAAAAAACCGAGTTCGATGTCGTTATCGCCGATGCCGGTGCTAACAAAATTGGTGTTATCAAAGCCGTTCGTGAGATCAAATCCGATTTAGGCTTGGTGGAAGCCAAAAACCTAGTCGAAAAGACTCCCGCTCTCGTCCTTGAAGGTGCCAAAAAAGAAGACGCCGATGCCGCTAAGAAGAAACTCGAAGAGGCCGGTGCCAAAGTTGAATTAAAGTAATTTTAATTTGAACTAAAGAAAAACCCGCCATTCGGCGGGTTTTTTGTACCTAATTTACATTTGGCAAATTAATCTATAATCCAATGTTTAATCGCCTTTCAATTACTTCAACTCTGTCACGCAAATCTAAATACTCTGTATCAAAAAAACTTACGATTGTTTTTTGATCTTTCCTGATCTCCACAATATCTTTCTTTATTGGAACCAACTCACCCTTGATACCTGCGATATCTTTCTTCATTGGTTCTAGCTCCTGTTTTACTCCAACAACCTCACTCTTAATACCTGAAATGTCTTTCTTTACGGGTTCCAATTCACGTTTAAACTCCTCACCAATCCTCTTAGTAAATAAAATATCAATCTTTTTTAAATCCCGTTCCGTCAACATAACTAAAATATACCATTTAAATAAAAAAGTTCTCATCAATCCAAAGAAAAATGCCCCAACCAAGAAAGCTAAATACATATTCTTAACTCGCCTCATTAAAACTTTAATCCAAAACATAAAAAGGTTTCTAATATAGCTCAAAGTGCGTTACATCGGCGATATCTTTATCCACCTACAAATTTTTCGATAAAAATTATAAATACTCCCCCTTGACGTTACTAAAACAATCTGATAATTTGTATATCAGACATGGACAACCAAGACCAAACCCCAATCGTTAAACCAGCCAAGAGAGAAATAAATCTCAACAACTTACCTGACCTACTCACCGTGTCTGAAGTCGCCGAAGTCCTCCGTGTCTCCACCCTCACCATCAAACGCTGGGGCAAACGCGGCAAACT
>DATIKJ010000036.1:0-35451 GCA_035477615.1 Spirochaetia bacterium
AAGAAGTCTTTAACTACTTGTTGAACCTTGGGCATACGAGTCATACCACCGACTAAAATGATTTCGGCAATATGGGACTTTTCAATCTTGGCATCAGCCAAAGCTTTTTTACATGGTTCGATGGTTTTTTGAATTAAGTCATCAACTAGTTCTTCAAGCTTGGCTCTGGTGATTTTCATCGTTAAATGAAGAGGTTGACCATCACGCTGAGTGATGAAGGGCTGGTTAACTTCGGTTTCTGTCGCACTAGAAAGTTCGATTTTGGCTTTTTCAGCGGCGTCTTTAATACGCTGAAGTGCTTGTTTGTCGAGAGATAAATCAACACCGTGTTCTTTTTTGAACTCGGCAACAATGTGTTCAATAATTTTGTGATCAAAGTCGTCACCACCTAGGAAAGTGTCTCCATTTGTAGACTTGACTTCGAAAACACCATCACCTAGTTCGAGAATGGAAACATCGAAGGTACCACCACCCAAGTCGTAAACAACGACGGTTTCATTTTTACCTTTGTCTAGGCCGTAGGCTAGAGCAGCAGCCGTTGGTTCGTTGACGATACGCTGAACATTTAGGCCTGCGATTTCACCGGCTTGTTTGGTAGCTTGGCGTTGGGAGTCGTCGAAGTAGGCAGGAACTGTAATAACAGCGTCTGTCACAGTTTGACCAAGATAGGCTTCAGCATCGGCTTTGGCTTTTTGCAAAATTTTGGCGGAGATTTCTTGAGGGGTATAAGTCTTACTAGCAATTTTAATTACAGCTAATCCGTCTTTACCAGCTTCAATATCATATGGGGCAATTTCTTTGGTCTTTTGGGCTTGTTTACCAGAGAATTTTTGGCCCATTAATCGTTTGACACTAAAGATAGTGTTTTCTGAGTTGAGAACCATCTGGCGTTTGGCCACATCACCAACTAGATTTTTAACTGGCTCTACAATTGAGGGAAAAGTATTTCTTCCTTCTGAAGTAGGGATAATTTTGGCTGTGCCTCCTTCCATAACAGCAATAGCGCTGTTGGTGGTTCCGAGGTCGATTCCTATTATTTTGGACATATGTTTTATTGTTTAATTAATTTTTAATGCTTGATTATTTTTCGCCTGAGCCAACTTTGACTTTAGCGGGGCGGAGAACTTTATCGAAAAGAAAATATCCTTTGGTAAGAGTAGAAATGACATGATCTTTTTTGCCAGGAACAACTTCGATGCAGTCCATCGTAAGGGGATCAAAGAGTTTGTTGTTTGATTCGATTAATTGAAGTCCTTCTGTTTTTAGGGTTTCGTGAAGTTGTTTGATGACTATCTCCAAGCCAGCGTCTTTGAGATGAGTTTGGGCCATTTCCAAAGAATCAACATTGAGAAGAATTTTTTCTAGAAGAGATGCGTTGGCAAACTTTACAATCTGGCTTTGAGTTTCTTTGAAACGACGATCTTGGTTTTGATAGTCGGCCAAAACCCGTTTGTAGTTTTCTTCATGTTCTGTTGCTCTCGCAATGATTTTTTCGATTTCAGTTTTTGAGGGGTGTGTTTTTTTTACCATTCTTGAGCAATTTGGTTTACTAAATTAGCGATATATCTTACAAAAGGAATATTTCTGTCATACTCTTGACGACTAGAACCGATGATGCCGAGACTACCACGACGACCACCAATATTTAGATCGGCGAAAACACAACTAGCTGGGCGAAGAAGGGTGACACCCATTTCGTCACCAACAAGGATGTGAATTGGTGAGTTGTTGCCGGCACGGTTAAAGATGTCTATGAGTCTTTGATGCTGATCTAAAAGATAGAATACTTCTTTGGCTGTCGCAAAATCTTGGAACTCAATCTCATTAAAAATATTTGCATATCCCGCATGATACATCTGACCCTCTTCTGTGGTGGCGATACAAAGAGACTTGGTTCTTTCGGAAAGGACTCTTGTAGCTTCACGAAGTAGATCGTCTCGATTATAGCGATGATCCCAGACACGAGATTTGACATTAACTTCTTCAGCTACAGATAAATCTTTTTCTTTCATGAGTTCATTAACATAGAACTTGATGGCCATAGGTGTAGGAATACGACCAGCAGAAGTGTGAGGCTGGGTAAGAAAACCTTTTTCCTCGAGAACAGCCATTTCGTTCCTTAAAGTGGCGGGGGAAACACCAAGACGGTATTTATTTTCAAGCGTAACTGAACCAACGGCTTCTGCCGTTTGAGTAAACTCTTCAACTATCGTCTTAATGATTTGTATCTGTCTTTCAGTTAGATCCATAATCTTTGTTTTAGCCTTCTTAACGAAGACAATTAGCAGTACTATAACATGAGTGATAATTGGCCGTCAAGTCATTTTTGTTGTAAAGTTAATTGATGGCTACTAAAAGAAAGATTCTGCGAGACTTGATACCTTTGGTTTTGGGATTGATGGTGATTGTAGTAGTAGTAATCGCTGTGCCAAATGCAGTTCGATTGGCGAGTAAGGCTGGCGGAGAACCTGCAAATTTGGTTTTTAATCTGGAAGGAGTCTTGGGAAAAATGCCTACTCCGTGGAGAAATCTGGCTCAGGGAGGAGAAGAGTCTGGGGATATGATTGCTAGTGTAATCCCTGAAGTCAAAGCGTTGAGACCGGAGTATATTCGAATAGATCATATATATGATGCATATAGAGTGGTTTCAAGAAATGGAGGTGAGCTTGCTTATGATTGGAGTAGGCTTGATGGGGCAGTTGACTCTATCCTTGCGACAGGAGCAAAACCATTTTTGTCACTTTCGTATATGCCAGAGGCAATTGCACAGGGTGACATTGTGTCTTCGGCGAAAGACTGGAATGAGTGGGGCCAAGTAGTTAGTGCCACTATCAGGCACTTTAGCGGAATTGATCAAAAAAATATTGATGGGGTTATTTATGAGGTTTGGAATGAGCCGGATTTGTTTGGAGGCTTCAAAACTTATGGAAATAAAAATTATTTAGATATGTATGCGGCAAGTGCACGGGCGGCGGCTAATGTGCGAAGTGTAAATTTGTTTGAAATTGGCGGACCAGCGACGACTGGTCTATACCAAAACTGGTTGGAGAGGTTGATTAAGTATGTAGATGCGAATAACTTGAGATTAGATTTTATTAGTTGGCATAGATACACTACAGATTTGACACAGTTTGAAAAAGATGTGGCACAGGCTAGATCGTGGGCTGAAAATATTCCTGCTTTAGTAAATCTGAAGTACTATATTACGGAGTGGGGTTTTGATAGTGAAAATAACAAAGGGTACGACGAAAAAAGTGGAGCGATCCATTTCTTGGCGGCATCGAGAACAATGACGGGGACTGTTGATCGGGCATTTGTTTTTGAAATTAAAGATGGGCCGGGAACTGAAAAATACTGGGGGCGATGGGGAATGTTAACTCACGAAAAATATGGAACTCCTGAGAAGAAGCCGAGATATAAAGCGATGGAGTTTTTGAATGGATTGTTACCAAATAGATTGAGTGTTTCTGGTGAGGGGTCGTGGGTAAAGAGTTTAGCCAGTACTAATGAAAATGGAGATATAAAAATAATGGTGGCAAACTACGATCCCAAGGGTACACATGTGGAAGCGGTGCCGATGACATTTGAAAATCTACCCAAGAAAGAATTTACGATTACGCGACAAAACTTTATGGGAGATAGCCGAACAACTAAGATAGCGACGACAAGTGCGACCTGGAAGACGAGTGAGTATTTTGATGCCAACTCGGCAGCAATGTTCACGATTAGGTTTTGAGATTGCACATCTCTAAATCATATTTAAGCCAGGATTCAGCCCAAGAATTTGGATAATATTTATTAAGAAAAATTGATTCCCATTGTCTACCATATACTTCGATATCCTGAGTTAAATAAAATTTTTTTCTGTTCTTGCTACTTAATGTGTCATCGAATTCTGGACAACTATGAAGTTGGGTTAAAAATGTATGGCTCCTAATTTTATCCTTTTCGACATGTGTGATAAATGCGACATGAGAAATTTCCTGAATCATTGAGGATTCTAAATATTCACACCAATCATTGTGAAAAACGTCTCTTTTGTCAGTTTCTTTGTTTTTTTTTTAGAAGGCGATTTACTATCCAGACAAACGACTCATGATTTATGGCAATAGATAATTGTTTTCTATCCGTTATCTGTCTCTGGAACAGGTTCAATAAAATATCTGTGTCAAAAATTGTTTTCAATGGAGTTCTTTTGCTTTTTTTGTCATCTTCAACGATCAATTTAATTCTGTTTCTAGTCTGTTCGTTTAGGAATTTCGTAGCAATCTCAAAAACATATGCGCAACGTAGGTGCATTTCAGATAAATATCGCAAGCGAGTTTCATCATTCTTGTGTAGGTTTTTTCCGTTTATGACTTCTCTGATTTCATCTTGATGTTCTATTGAGTATTTTTTTCTTCCTTCAAGAAAAGTATCTCTGTCTGGTAAAAAAATATCTAGTTCCTTGAGCATATCCTCAAGATGATTTGGTGCTGTTGTCTCGTTTGTTGTTTCAGGTGACATTATAGATACGCGTTGTGTGTATTGTATCGGATAACTACTGAATCCGGGTCGAAGCTTTCAGCAGCCATTTGCATTGAATCTGATTGTCGGCTGTCGCTGGAAAACTGATTCCATCCCATTGTGCCTCCTGTGGCGTGAAGTTTGATTGGAGAGAGCTGTAGGATATTAACATATAAATGTCTAAATATCAAACTATGGGTTACTTAGACTTTGACCACCGCGAGGAAGGCGGATTGAGGAAGCTGGACTTTGCCAAATTGTTTCATACGAGCTTTGCCCTTTTTCTGCTTGTTGAGGAGCTTGAGATTACGAGTGAAATCACCTCCGTGTAGCTTGGCATCAACGTCTTTCCGGTAAGCTGTAATGGTTTCTCTGGCAATGATCTGGCCACCAATGGCTACCTGAATAGGAATTTCAAATTGCTGACGAGGAATAGCTTCTTTGAGCTTTTCGGCAATGGCCTTGGCTTTGAAGCTGGATTTTTCTTTGACAGTAATGATACTCATCGGAGTAAAGACTTCGTGATTGAGAAGGACATCAAGACGCACGAGATCAGCCTCTTGCCAGTCAGCAAGCTCGTAGTCTAGGGAGGCAAATCCCTGAGAAACACTTTTTAAACTATCATGAAGAGCAGTAATAACTTCGATAAGGGGCAAGGAGTAGTCGATCTCGACAAGCTGATCTAGATAAGAGACATTGCCCAAACTGCCGCGGAGATCTTGGCAAAGCTGCATAACTGCGCCGACATATTTATCAGTAACGACGATTTTGACATTGGCTAGAGGCTCGAAACCTTGAGCAATAATAGCGGGGTCGGGGAAGTCACCGGCGGAACTAAAAACTTTTTCAGTGCCATTTCTTAATTTAACTTTGTATTCAACTGAAGGAGAAACAGCGATCACCGGAAGTCCAAACTCTCTTTCGAGGCGTTCGCCAACAACTTCGGAGTGGAGTAAACCTAAGAAACCGACTTTAACACCCTGACCAAGAATGGGTGAGTTGATACCTTGAGTGGTGAGGGCTGAGTCGTTTAGTTTTAACTTTTCTAAAGCATCAACGAGATCACGATATTGAGAACCATCAGCGGGATACATGTCCAAGAAAACATTGGGGTGAATTTTACGGAAACCCGGAAGTGGAGTAACTTCTTTGCTTTGGGAGGCAAGACAGAGGGTATCGCCAACTAAGATACGATGAATATCTTTCAAACCAGTAATGATATAGCCAACATTGCCGGCGGTTATAACTTTTTTTGCTTCTCGCTTGGGACTAAACACACCTATTTCGGAAGCGGTTAAAACTTGGCCAGAGTTTAAGAATTCGAGTTTGTCACCGGGATGAAGATCTCCTGACATAACACGACAAAAAGCGATGACCCCAAGATGAGTATCAAAAACAGAGTTAAAGACTAGTGCTTGTAAGGGTTTGTTTTGTATGGATTGCCAAGTCAGGGTACTTCCTCGTAATGATGGACCTGGAAGATCGGAAATAATTTTGTCTAAAAGTTCAGGAACACCCTCCCCTGTTTTGGCAGAGACAAAGAAAGGTTCTGAAGAAATATTTAAGAGTTGTTTAATTTGCCTCGTTGCGGCAGCAACATCAGCAAGTGGGGCATCAATTTTATTGATAACTGGAATGATGGTAAGACCTAGATTTCTCGCCAATCTTAGATTGGCAACAGTTTGGGCCTGGACACCTTTGGTGGCATCAACCAGAAGAACGGCACCGTCACAGGCCTCGAGAGCACGCTCAACTTCATAATTAAAATCGACATGACCTGGAGTGTCGATAAGACTTAAGGTAAAGCCTTTATAGTTCATGGTAACAGGAGCAAGCTTAATGGTGATTCCCCTTTCGCGTTCAATTGGGTTACTGTCTAAAAGTTGAGGAATGATTTTGTCTTTTTGAACTGTGCCGGTAATTTCCAGCATTCGATCTGCCAAGGTAGATTTACCGGCATCAATATGAGCAATGATAGAAAAATTTCTGATATTGTTTTCCATAGTGAGAGCTAGCTCGAAACCGGAGTCTCGATGACTTCATCTGTTTCTCCAAGAACTTTACGCCAGTTTCCAAGCTTACCGATGATCATTCTAACATCAGCAAACTGTTTGACCTTTAAGAGATAAGCAAGTCCAAAATAAACGACAAGTCCAATAATACTTACAATGGCTGTCAGAATTAAAAGAGGAACAGTACGAGTGGTATCAAAAACAAACTGGTCAAGAAGTCTCATGGGAATCCAAAGAGCAAAGGCCGTGAGGGCACTAACAAAAAGCATCTTTATTAATTCACGATTGATACCAAGACTAGGTAGCGTGGAACGAATAATAATATAAAGAATAAGGAAATTTACTGCATTGCTAAGACTCATGGCCAGACTCATACCTAAAACGCCCCAAGTGAAAGTGTGAGTGAAAATATATGCAGTGGCAATGAATAGTATCAGAGTAATAACGTTGATAATTAGAGGGGTGCGAGTGTTTTTTCTGGCATAAAAAGCGCGAGTAAGAAGTTGGACTGCAGCCTGAGGAGCAATGGACAGAGAAAAGATTGCTAGGGCTTTACCAGTTAAAAGGGTAGCCTCCCAAGGGAAGTTTTTGGCTCCAAAGATAATACGAACGACAGGAATTCTTAGAATAAGAATCAAAATGGCAGCGGGAAGACAGAAGAAAAAAATCTGAAGAATGGTTTTACCTAGAGTTTCAGCAAACTTGGTTTTATCTTTATTGAGAGCTTCTTCTGCCAGTGTAGGAAAGGATGCTTGACCAAGAGAAACTCCAAAGAGAGAGATAGGAAGAACATAAACTTGACGAGCAAAGTTGAAAATGGTGAATGATCCAGCAGAGAGAGCAGAAGCGATACTTAAAGAGACAATGCGCTCAACTTGGACTAGAGCAAGAGATAGAGTACGAGGTGGCATAAGCCGAAGCATGCGGATGACACCTCTGTGTTTTAAGCGGAAACGAATTTTGGGGAGGTAGCCCAAACCAACAGTAAAAGGAAGTTGAACAAGTAGGTGTAGAAAGGCTCCAAAAATTACACCGATTGCAGCTGCATAGATACCCATAGTGGGAGTAAGAATTAAGATACCAAGAATAGTGCCTAGATTATAAAAAAGTGGAGCAATGGCGGGGATAAGGAAACGGCGATGAGCTTGAAGAATACCAGTTAAGAACGAAGAAACAGTAAAAAATACTTGAGCAATCGACATGAGCCTTATGAGATTAACCATCAAGTCAAGCTGGGCTCCTTGGTAGTGAGAGAGAAGTACAGAAAGTGGGCGAGCAAAGATAGCAATGAGAATAGAGAAAATGAGGAGAATGGTGGTGACTGAGGTAAGAGCGACGTTGGCCATGAAGTTGGCCTTTTTGACAGACTTATTGAGATAGCCTTGATATATGGGAATAAAAGCTGCCGAGATAGCACCTACAACTAATAACTGAAAAACAGTATCAGGAATAATAAAAGCAGCAAAATAGACATCGAGATCACCTTCAAGACCACCAAAAAATCTGGCGGCTAGTAGACGATTCCTAATCAACCCTAGAAAGGCAGAGAGTAGAAAGGAAGCAGCAATAATAGTAGCGGCCGAGAGAATACTGGAACTCTTACGATTAAGTATTTCCTGAGACCGAGATAATAATTTTTGAACCACTGGAGTTATTTTAATTCAAGAGCTTCACTTGCGCTAGGTGTAGCTGTGGTAAAATTAGCGCATGCCAATAACCAAATCAGCAATAAAAAAACTCAAATCCGACGTAAAAAAAGCCGGTTTTAATAAAGCAACAAAAACTAAAGCTAAATCAGCAGTTGATGCTTTTAAGAAAGCTCTTTCTGTTGAGACTTTAGCTAAAGCTTTCTCAATGGTGGATAAAGCGGCAAAAAAAGGTGTTTTGAAAAAAGGAAAAGCAGATAGAATTAAGGCTCGTTTGTCCAAGAAAGTTTCACCCAAAAAGTAAAGATTTTTGATACACTGAAAGTGTGGCTACTGCACATGGTGTTTCTAGTATTAACTTATTGCCAAAAGATAGTTTTGAGTTCTCTACACTAGGGAAAGCTTTGAAGTGGATAACGACAGCAGGGAGAGTTTTAGTGGTTTTAACTGAGTTTGTGGTTTTGCTCGCTTTTGCTTCAAGGTTTTATTTTGATAAAAAACTTGATGATTTGGGAGAAGTGTTGATACAAAAAGAAGCACAAATTGCAGCATATAGCAGTGTAGAAACAAAGATGAGAAAAGTTTTGACAAAACAACAAGCGGTGGAAACATTTCAGAAAGATGGTCTTGGTTTTTCAAATAAAATTGGTGGTTTGACTGCTGTGTTACCAACCGGAACAGTGTTGGATACTCTGGCATTGAATGAAAAAGGATTGGCAGTTGCTGGGAAAGCACAGTCGGAGTTTGGATTTGCACAGTTTATAAGTGGGGTCAAAAAAATGCCTGGGGTGACAACCGTAAATATGAAAGATACCAGTTTTGATCAAACAACGGGTGGTGTAAAGTTTGGTTTGCAAATTAATTTTAAATAATGGCCAGTATATTAAACAACGAAAAATATTTTCTCTATTTCAAAAAAATTGGTCTTTTGTACCGACGCCCTGAGATTAGAGCTTCAATTGAAGTTATTTTGTCTGTGTTTTCGGTAACAGTATTAATATTTGCGGCGATAAGACCAACACTAAGCAATGTTGCGGCACTACAGAAAAAAATTGAAGATCAAGAAATCATTAACAAAAAAGCAGACAATAAAATTACTCAGCTTTATAGTGCTCAAAATCAACTGAATACTTTTGGAAACAGTCTGCAACTTTTTGATGAGGCTATTCCTGACAATTTCTCCTATACTGATAGTGCAAAAAGGTTGGAGTATCTTGCTAAAAAAAATAATATAAAAATTGATTCGCTAACATTTTCAGGTATTACTTTGCATGATGGAGGAAAGGTTGGTGACTGGGTATCGAAAATTATGAAATTAAATACCAATAGCACATTGTCTAATCAAATTTCTTTTTCGATAAATGGAAAGCCGCAGAATGTGCTTTCTTTTTTGAGTGAGATTGAAAATATTGATAGATTGGTAATGCTTAATAACGTGTCTCTTTCTAAACAAATTGGATTGTATCAGACTGATGATTTACTAAAAGCTTCTGGCCAGATGACTTTTTATTTTTACCAGGATATACAATGAAACCTACAAGAACAGTATCATCTTATGTATTATTAGTAGGGGTGATAGGCTTGTCTATTGTTGGTGGAATTGTAGCTTACCAGATATATTCGGCTACTATAAAAAGCCAAACAACTCAAGAACAAGCAAAAGCAATAAAACCATTAGATGGAGTGATAAATCAATCAACTATTGATAGCCTTAGAAAAAGAGTGGTGTATTCCGATACACAGATGGGGTTGCTCATTAAATCGGAACCAACACCAGAAGCAACTGAGGCTGCAACAATATCACCAGAAGCAACTGAGGCTGCAACAATATCACCAGAAGCTACCGCCTCGACAACAATACAGTAAAAATGATTAAAACAGGATTAATGACAAAGAGAATACCGACAGCTGTAGGAATATTGATTCTATTGGGAGGGTTAGTGGCTGGAGTGATTTTGGTAAACAGTCGCCAGGGGTTGTTGACTAAGGCAGGTCCAACAGAAGCGCCAAAAAATGTAAAGATATCCAACAAAGGATCAAGTGGTTTTACGGTCAGTTGGACAACAGATACACCTGTAACTGGTTATCTAAAATACTCAGAAAACCCGGTAAAGATAAATACACCTGCAGGAGATATTCGTGATCAAATATCAGGAAGTTCTCAGGGGTATACCAATCATTATGTAAATGTGACAGGACTTAATCCAGAAAAGTCAATTTATTTTATGATTGGATCAGGATCGCAGATGTATGACGATAATGGAAAACCTTTTGAGGTGAGAACAGCAAAACAAGTAATTGCTCCGCCGGAGGATGTTATTAGTGGAAAAATAGTTGGAGCTGACGGGAGCCCAATAAATAATGCAGTTGTTTATGCTGAAGCAGAAAAAGGACAAACTTTGTCGGCAATAACAAAAACAGATGGAGCATGGCGACTGAATCTGGCTTTGTCACGTAGCAGTGATGGGTCAGTGCTTACTTATGATCCATCTTCGTCTTTAGTATCAATCTTTGTCCAGGCAGGTATATCAGGAACAGCAACGGCAATAACTAATACCAATAAGACAAAACCAGTTCCTGATATTGTTTTGGGGAAAAATCAAAGTTTTGTAGAAACAACTGTAGCAACCGATTCGGGGAGTCTAAGTGACGGAACAGTAAAAAGTGGTGGATTTAAAAATATTACTGAACAAGCAGCGGTGGTACTTTCACCAGACGCAACTGAGTCTGCTGGATCAATGGTAATTATGAATCCGGCTATAAATGGAGAAATGATTGCTACTAGTTCCCCAGAGTTTTCTGGAAAAGTAAGCCCTGGAACAACTATTAGGATATCGGTACACTCGCCAATTGAGTTAACACAAATAATAAAGGCTGATAAAGATGGAGTGTGGAAATGGACACCTCCTCAAGGTCTTGATCCAGGTGTTCATACGCTAACACTAGAATATACCGATGAAAATAATATTTTCCAAAAAGTGGTGAGAAACTTTACTGTTTTGGCGGCAGATAAGATAGGAGGTTTACCAGCATTTACAGCTACACCATCGGCATCCATAACATCCACGCCATCAGCTACACCAACAAAAGAGTCAAGTATGCCGGCAACAACTTCGGGGAATCTGACTGATTCTGGAGCTTTGTCGGTAACAGTTCTGATGGGAATACTAGGATTTGTAATGCTAGTTTTTGGACGGATATCAAAAAGATGGTGGAGGGATTGACGAATCGTTGTGGCATCTTTATAGTGTAGATAGGTCTTAATTTATTGGACTGCGACTTAACGCAATGGACGATCAAAAGCAAACCCCACAACAGCCATTACAAGGCGTTGCTCCTAGCGCTCCTCTTCCAGTGACTCCTGATGTTCCAAGTCAGCCAGTTGAAGACATTACCCCTGTTGATTCCCCTCTCTCACCAGAGCCTCAAACTTCTTCTCCTTTACCAGAAACACCGACAGTATTGACTCCTGTTTCTTCACCTACAGTAGAGCCAAATTTAACTTTTTCTCAACCAAATAATGAGTTATCTTTTACAAATACCTCGTCTACACCTGTACCGAGCGATTTACCTTTTTCAGATGACCAACAAACACCATCTACTCCTTCAGAACCAGAAGTGCCAATAGAGAAGCCAAAAAATAAAGTATTACCTGTTGTTGGAGGAATAGCTGCTTTGTTTTTACTTTTGGGTGTAGCTGGAGCAGCGTATTATGTTTCAAATCAACTATCAACGAGACAGGCCGTCGCACCAACAGCACCAACTAGTAAACCAGCTGCAGCGACACCAGTACCAAATTCTCAGCTGGGAGATGGTAGCGATGGAGTTTGTACCGTTTCAACTGGCTCAGTTGTCCTTGATACCGGTAGTTGTTCTGGTCGGAGTACTGCTGACGCAGTTAGTTTTACTTCGACGGCAAACACTCTTGCTGGGGCAACATCAATAATACTTTTATCTCCCCCAAATGGACTTGCTGTTGGGGATGAAGTTTTGATAATTAATTTACAAGGAAATAGTTCAGCGTCAACTTGGGAAAAAGTTGGACAGTATGAGATACATACAATTGCATCAATAACTGAAAATAATACTTTAAATTTTACTGATTCTCCGTTGACGAATTCATATGATGGAACAACTCAAAAAATTGTTGTTCAACGTATTCCTAATTATAGTAATGTGACAGTGGCCAGTGGAGCAACTCTCACTGCAAGTGCATGGGACGGTACAAAGGGAGGCGTTTTGGCATTTAAAGCCAATGGCACTGTAAATGTTGCTGGAACAGTTACGATGACAGGTAAGGGTTATCGAGGAGGAACTGGGCTGAATGGAAAAAGCCAAGCTGGGGAGTCTTTTTGTGGATATAACAAGGGTCTAGGTGGTTCCTATGGAGAAGCAAGTCGTGATGGATCGTGTGGTGGTGGTGGAGGTGGAGGAGCAGTAACTTCGGCTTCACCAGGATGTATTGGTTGGCCTGGAGGAAAGGGTGGTAGTGCTGGTGGTGCTGGTGGTGGTGGAGGAGGAGCGTGGTGGGAACATAATGGAGGATCAGCTGGTGGTGGTGGAGGAGGTGGTTATGGTACTGCTGGAACAGGTGGACAAACTTCTTCTCCTGGTAGTGGTCCGGGTGCGGATGGAGGAACAAATGTCAGTGGTGCAGGTGCAGCAGGAGTAGCTACGGCTGCTTGTAGAAATGGTTATGCTTGGGCTGGTGGTGGTGGAGGAGGTGGTACTTATGGTGATGCAAATTTGACAAAGATATTTATGGGTTCTGCTGGAGCACAAGGAGGTAAGGTTTTCGAAACAAATAACTCTTCCTCAATGGGTGGTACTGGTGGTGGAATTATTATTATGTATGCTAATCATCTGACAGTAACTGGAGGTGTTTCAAGTAATGGAAATACTGGAACAACGTCTACTAGTATTGCTGGTGCTGGAGGTGGAGCAGGTGGTTCGATATACATTGCCTCAAATACCCAAAGTGCGGCAGCAAGTTTAATTACAGTAAATGGAGGAGTTGGGGGAAATGGATCTAGTAGTGTACATGGAGGAAATGGAGGAAAGGGAAGAATTGTAAATGCTAGTGTGCCTGCTCCGACAACTACTGGGGTGCCGACAACAACGGTTACGCCTACTGGAGATGTTGGGGCTTGTACATTGATTAATGTATATAAAAAAGTTGATGGTGTGTGGGGAACCACACCACTAACAACTGCAGAACTTCAGCAACTAAAAACTGGTGACATATTGAGATTTACATTAGTATCGGCGACGGATTTGAGTGAGTAATAAAAATGAATAATAAGAAAAAAATATTCGCAATCATCGCTGTCGCACTAGTTGTTTTGTTGGGAGGAGCGGCTGTGTACGTATCTGGCCAACTCTCAAGTAGACAAGCAGTGGCGCCGAATGCACCAACAAGTAAACCGGCGGCGTGTAGTGAGGAGTGTCCGGGATCAGATGGAGTGTTGCGTAACTGCACAGGCACTATGGCTCAAAGTTTGTGTGATAGTCGTTTTGTCGCTAGAGTTGAGCCTTGTGGAGGAGTGAGTTATTGCTGTAATGGAAGTACTTGGTCGACAAATATGAGTGCTTGCTCAACAACACCGACTCCGACGGCGACAGTGATACCAACGGCTACTGCAACATTGACTCCGACGGCGACAACAACACCAACGGTAGTTCCAGTGCCAACACCAAAGGCAAAGGTTGTAATTACGATAAATGGTACTACGGCAAAGTCATTGGGGGGAACTGTAGATGCAACAAATAAAAAGTTATTTACTTCTGATGAATATGTTGTGGGGGTTGCGGGAACATATAAATTTGAAGGGCAAGTTAGTACTATACCGTAGTGGTGATACAAAATGAATAATAAAAGAAAAACAACACTGGCAATAATCCTCGTCGTAGTTGTGCTTTTGCTTGGCGGAGCGGCTATGTATATCGCAAGTCAGCTGTCTAGTAGACAAGCTGTGGCGCCAAACGTAGGAAAACCGTCATTTGCTGCATGTAATGGCAATATTTGTTATGGTAATGATGGTACAAGATATGTATTCACTTCACCAAATACATATTATGCTTCGGGTAATACTAGTTCTTCCGATTCTGATAATAAAGAGGGGACTAGCTATACTGCTACAAGCAATGCGGTTAGCCAAGGAATTGGAGATCTCCAGTCAACTACTGCCGATAAAAATACTGATCAATATAACCAAGCGCTTAAAGACCTTGGTGTAGTTCCTGAGTCTGGTGTTGTACAAGGAGAAAGTGGTGGTTTTAGTTTGGCAAGTGGGGGTGAAGCAACTACATATAGTGTCACGAATCCAACGACTACTGTGGCTCCAACAGCAACAACTACTGTGGCTCCAACGGTTACTACGACAATAACTCCTACACCAACATATGTTGGATCTGAAGCTTGTACTGTTGTGGGTTGTGTGGCGTCCGATGTAATCACCTGCTCTCCTGACTGTCCTACCGAGTGCGGAAAAGCTGCTTCGACAATTACTACTTGTACCAATTCTTGTGGTGTGGCAGTGACAAAGTCTTGTGCTGCTACATCGGCTTGTAAAGTAGCAGTTTTGGAAGTAAGTAAGACAGCATACAAAAATGAAGCTGGAAATAGTGCTGGTAGCTATACTCTGACAACGGAGATGAGTACTGTTTCGAAGAGCCAGACTTTTGTATATTCTATAAAAATTAAGAATACTGGTGACGTAGCTGCAAATGGAGTGACGATTAAAGATTCATTGAAAGATATTTCTGATCTGACGTTTGTGGATACCGTTTCCGGATGTAACTGGAATACAACAGATAAAGAGCTGACGTGTAGTACTTCTCTGGCTGTTGATGAGACAAAGACATTTTCTTTCAGGGTAAAAGCTGCTGAAGGTATCGCCAATGGAAATATAATTTCAAATAAGGCGGTAATTACTTTTGATGGAGGAACACAGATTGACAAAACTAAAGATCTGACTGTAAGTACTGTGGTTGGCTGTAACAATACTTGTACAACCGATGACGAGTGTACTTCTGCTTTGGTCTGTGATTCTGAGACAAATAAATGCCGTAAGGCGGCCTGTTTGAATGATGATGACTGTACCTGCACTACAGGATCAACAACCACAACGACTACCACTACAACATCTACCGTAACGGCCACGGCTACTCCGACAGAATCAGTAGTTGCGGTAACAGCAACGCCAACAACCTTACCCGAAGCTGGTATCTTTAATCTACCTGGAATAGCTGCTTTCGGTGGTGGATTACTCCTTGCTGTTATCGGAATTTTGCTGGCTTTGTAAATATGAGGATTGCCATTGTGGGGGGTGGTTTTACAGGACTTGCTTGTGCACTTTTTTTGGTGGAGCGAGGTGAAGAAGTTGTTTTGTATGAAGAGAGTCAAAGTTTGGGAGGTTTGGCAGGCGGAGTTTCTGAGAAAAGATGGAGGTGGAGTTTGGAGTATTTTTACCATCATATTTTTACCAATGACAAGGATATCCTGAACCTGGCAAAAAGAGTTGGGGCAGGGGTATTAATCAAAAATCCAGTCACGACAAGTTTTCTAGACAAAAAGGAGATACAACTGGACTCCCCTGTTTCCGTACTGAAGTTTTCCGGATTGAGTCTTTGGGGAAGAGTACATATGGGCATGGGGTTAGCTGTTTTGAAATTAATCTCTAATGGTTTGTTTTTGGAAAAATTCAGAGTGGTTGATTTTCTGCCGAAATTAATTGGGGTTGAGGGTTATCAAGTAATTTGGGAAAAACTTTTGAAAGCAAAGTTTGGATCAAAAGCTTCCGCGGTAAATATGGCTTGGTTTTGGACAAGAGTGGCAAAGAGAACAAAAAAATTAGGATACTTTGAGGAAGGATTCCAAAGTTTGGCAAACAAGACTGGAGAAAAAATAATCTCGCTTGGTGGAGAAATTAGAACAGAAACAAAGGTCGGAAAAATAGAGAGTGTGAATAAAAACAAGTGGTTGGTTGATGGAGAAAAGTTTGATGGGGTGGTGATGACAACACCAGCTCCAGTGGCAGAAAAATTATTGGGGAAGGAAGTGGTTGATTTTCCTGAAATTTCGTATCTTTGGGGACAGACTGTAGTAGTGGAGCTGAGTGAAAAATTAATTAATGGATACTGGATGAATATTTTAGAAAAAGACTGGCCTTTTTTGGTGGTGGTGGAGCATACAAATATGATTGACAAGAAATTTTATGGAAATAATCGTGTTGTTTATCTGGGGAACTATCTTCCGGAGGATAGTAAACAACTTAGTATGAACAAAGAAGAATTAATAGCTCTCTACCTTCCGTATCTTAGAAAAATAAATGGTGCTTTTAAAAGAAAGTGGGTTAAAAATATTTTTGTTTTTAAAAAGCCATTTGCCCAGCCTGTTTTTCCGGTGAATTATTCTTTGAAGTTACCAAAAATGAAGACAAAATATCCTGGACTGTATGTTGCCAATATGAGTATGGTTTATCCTTTTGATCGTGGAACAAACTATGCAGTAAAGATGGGTAATGAGGTGGCAAGAAGTGTATTAAATGACTTAAGATAAAGTATGCTCCTGGCAGACATATTGCTTATTCTGAAAATTTACATCGTTAGTTTTGGTCTGCAACTTTTGGGTTGGCCGGTGATAAAGATGTTTTTTAAAAGACTCCCTGACGAAGGTTGGGCATTGGGGAGGGTAGTGATTACTTTGTTTACTGCTCTTTTAATTTGGCAGATGAGCTATCTGGGTTTTCTGGAAAATAATAGTAGGAAAGTGTTTGCGATCTTAGCATTGTTTGGGTTGACAAGTCTGTGGCTTATTTTTACAAACGGTACAAAAGCTTTTTCTGTACCAAAGACAACAGTTAAAATAATGGCCATCGAAGAGTATCTCTTTTTTATGGGATTTTTGGTAATGGCATTGATACGGGGACACTCTCCAGCGCTGGATAGTTTGGAGAAGTTTATGGACTTTGGCTTTTTGAATCAGTACTTGGTGTCACCTACCTTACCGGCGATGGATATGTGGCAGGCAGGACAGACCATAAACTATTATTCTTTTGGCCACTTTTGGGCGAGTGTTTTAGTAAGAGTTTGGGGAGTAGCACCGACTATTGGATACAACTTAATGCTGGCTTTTATCTTTGGAACTTGTTTGAGTTTGGTTTTTCTTGCATGCAAAATGCTTTCGGGAAACAAAAACTCGCGTGGAACAACTATTGGAGGACTGGTGGGAGCTTTGGCGGTAATGGTTGCTGGAAACAGTCATGTGATTTGGTATTTTATTAAAAATAGAGGTGTTGATAGTTATTGGTATGCCGAAGCCACTAGATTCATCCACAATACCATCCATGAGTTCCCTAGCTATAGTTTTGTGGTGTCTGATTTACATGGTCATGTGCTAGATTTGCCGATTATTCTAATTTTTCTCATTGTGATGTTGGCTTGGGTGGAAAAGAAAGACAAAATTTATGAGGTTGTTATGGGAGTCTTGTTTGGAGTGATGATGATGACAAATACTTGGGATGTAGCAGTTTATGGATTGGTACTTTTGGTTTTGGGGATTCAGATAATTGTTAGCAATCCTCGTGATTTGAAAAAATTATTTGTGTCAGCAGGAGTGATACTGTTTTCGGCTACAATAGTTGCTATTCCCTGGTGGTTGTCTTTTCAGTCTATTTCTAGTGGGGTGTTTGTTGTTGAAGAAAGATCACCTTTTTGGCAGTTATTAGTTCTCTGGGGTGGAGGTATTGTAATTAATATACTGGCGGTCATTACTGAGGGAAAAGGAGAGAAAAAAATGGTTACCCGAACACTTGCTTTGAGCGCCTTGTTTCTTTTGATTATTCCAGAACTGTTTTATGCAAAAGATATTTATCCTAATCATCCAAGAGCAAATACGATGTTTAAACTAACTTATCAAGCGTTTATCATAATGGGAATTTTATTGGGAGCAACTTTGGGTAAGTTGTTAGACAAAGAGAGAGTGATGATTGGGTGGTGGAGAGTAAGTGCTTCAGTTTTAATCTTTGTTTTTTTTCTAGGAACAATGGTTTTTCCAGCAAAAGCCTTTCCAACTTACTATGCTGGTTTTACAAGTTATTTCGGACTAGATGGAGAGGCCTGGATGAAAACAAAGATTCCAGAAAATTATGGTGCCATGAAGTACCTATCACGAAATATAAACGGAAAAAATATGGTAGAGGCAGTGGGTGACAGCTATACCCTATTGAATGCCGTGTCGGCTTTTTCGGGGGTACCAACAATTCAGGGGTGGCGAGTACACGAATGGTTATGGCGGAGTGGTTATGACTCAGTTGCCACAAGAGAGGCGGAAGTGAGAGAGATATATCAAGGTGAGGATGTTTATAAAACTTTGATAATACTTAAGAAATATAATATTGGCTGGATTTTGGTGGGACAGGATGAAAAAATTACCTACAAAGTAAATGAAGAAAAAATTTGGCAGTTAGGAAAAATGGTTTGGAAACAGGGAGCTACTTATTTAATTGAAGTCGAGTAGCTATTGTTTGCCCCATTCATTCTTACCTCTCGTCTATACGACTCGAGGGGCGGACTGAAGGAGTAGACGGGATTCTTATTGTCTACCTTTAAGAAGGTTGTCGATATATTTTTTGAGGGCTGACCAGTTGTTGTCTTTGGGAATGAGAACCCACTCACCTTTATACTGTTTTGCTGGTGGATTGTAGAGAATAGTAAGGCCATTTTCATCTGGCTGGTCTGAGAAAGTGATTGAACGAACAGTGTTGTTTTTGGTGTCAAGAGCTACTTTAGCTAAAGTGGGATAGAGAGTTTGATTAATGTTGGTTTTGAGATTGCGATCAAGAATAGCGAAAAATAAGTCTAGTTTTTTTTGATCTAAAAGAAAAGCTGGAGTGAGCATTTTTTGACGGAGAGCAGAGATTACCTGCTGCTGGCGCTTACTTCGAGCAAAGTCGGTACCTTCATCCCCAGTTGAGTGACGAGAGCGTACAAATTTGAGAGCAGTCTCACCATCCAAGTGGGCTGATCCAGTGGCAAAAGTAATAGCTTCAAACCGACTAGATATTGGCATAGCATTTTCTTTACCTGGAATAGGAAAGTTTGGGTCGACAAATCCTGGATTAATGTCAATATCAATACCACCCATAAGATCGATAGTTTCTTTAAAAATGGTGAAATTAATGATTGCAGTGTAGTGGATTGGTATACCCATATCCTCAAGGATGGCTCCTTCGGCCATTTGAATACCAGAGGGAGGATCTTTTTGTTCGCCGTAGTAGTAAGCGGAGTTTATTTTAGCTTGAAGTGAGGGAACCCAGAGGTCTCTTGGGACACTAATCATAGTTGGTATTTTGGTATCATGATCATAAGAAAAAACAATAATTGTGTCGGCCAGATTAGGAGAGTCGGTACCCTCCCCTCTTATTCCCAGAATAAGGAAGTTTGTGACACCATTAGTGTTTTCAAGATTCTCCACAGGAGAACCTAAGAAACTGAGAAGGTCTTGCGGTTTAAGACGGAGTCTATTTAAAAGATTGGCTCCTTGAAAACTCAAAAAACCAAGAATTATGAGTAAAAAAAAGGCAAGAAGGAGAACAGAGTGACGACGAAAAAAAGAGATGAGGTGGATAAAAACCCTGGCTGGTCTTATATGAGAAAATTTCACTTTTAATTTAGATTGTTGATGATTTCAGCAAAGAGGTTGGGCTCGAGACTGTCGGTTCCTACCAATACACCGTCAATGCGACTTTGGTCGACAAAAGACTTGACGTTGTCTGCTGTAACAGATCCACCATAAAGAATAGGGGCAGCGTTGTCTATAAGGAAACTGATTTGATTGGCAGTGTGGTTGGCTTCTACTGGGTCAACAGGGTGACCGGTACCAATGGCGGCGATTGGTTCATATACAAAAAAGCATCGAGAGACGTCAATACTTTTTTGAAACAACTCTTTAACTTGTTCGTCTAGATATGGAAGATCTAAACAAACAATAGGGATGATAGCATTTTCAAGAAGAAGACGGGCTTTTTCGGCAACTGTTTCACTAGTTTCTCCAAAGTCACGCCGGCGTTCTGAGTGACCTACGATACAGTAATTAACCAGTTCGCCTAACATGTTGGCGGTGATTTCTCCGGTGTGTTTACCAGGGGCAAAACGGGATACATCTTGAGCTCCGGTAATGATGGGAATATTTAGATCAGCAAGTTTGTGGTTAAAACCGGAGATGTCTGTAAATGGCAAGCATAAAATTACGGAGGTTTCAGGAGAAAAATTTGGTTTGACAGCATGAATACCGTCTATCCAGATGAGAGACTCGGTAAGGTTTTGATTACTTTTCCAGTTACCAATAATATACTTCATGGTTTTAGTTAATTATATATCCAAGTTTGCCCTACAATATTATTGGCATGGATGACTTTCTAAAAGGACTAAATAATGAACAAGAGAAGGCAGTTTCTTATGGCAGTGGACCATTGCTTATTCTGGCAGGAGCAGGCTCGGGAAAAACGAGGGTTTTAACGTACCGAACCGCATACTTAATCCAAAAAATGAAGGTCGAGGCTGGAAAAATAGCTTTACTAACATTTACCAACAAGGCGGCAGAGGAAATGAGGCAAAGAGTCAAGGGTTTGGGAGCGAAGATGGGAGATCTGGGTTTTGCGGGTACCTTCCACACTTTTTGTGCTAAGACATTACGAGAGTATGGATCAAATGTGCGAGTAATGCCTAATTTTGTAATATTTGATAGTGATGACTCGGAAACGACGATGAAAAAGGTATTGAAAGAGCTTGGTATTGATCCAAAAGAGAGTAAGCCGGCGATGTTTCTTGCCGTAATTAGTAAATTAAAAAATGATTTGGTTAGTATTTCTGAGGCGGAAGCAACTGCGGGAGATTATTTTAGAAGAATGGTAGTGAAAGTATGGAAAGCATATCAGGAAAAACTAACAAAAAATAATGCGGTAGATTTTGATGATTTGCTGGTAAAGGTAGTGACACTTTTGAAGATAGATCGGATACGAGAAGAAATAAATGAGAGATTGGAGTGGATTTTGGTGGATGAGTATCAAGATACCAATAGAGCTCAGTTTGAACTAACAAAACAACTTGCAGGAACGAAACAAAATATTACTGCAGTGGGAGATGCGGCTCAAGCAATTTATTCTTTCCGAGGAGCGGATTATCGAAACTTAGTTTTGTTTCAGACAGAGTATCCCAAGGCGGCGATGGTGAGCTTGCCGATGAATTATCGATCGACTCAAAACATTTTAGACACGGCATATGGAGTGATTAGTCACAACACTACTCACCCTACTCTACACTTAAAAACAACTGAGGATACTGGAGAAATGGTGGATTTTTTTGAGGCAGGAGATGAACGAGAAGAAGCAAAATATGTAGTGGAACAGGGAAGAAAAATATCGGAAAAAGGAGAGTTAGCAGCGGTTCTTTATCGAACAAATGCGCAGTCTCGTGCCTTTGAAGACGAGTTAATGCGACGGGATATTCCATACAAATTAGTAGGTGGTTTGCGATTTTATAATCGGGCAGAGATCAAGGACTTGGTAGCTTATTTGCGGGTATTGAATAATCCTGAAGAAGAAATTAGTCGTGGACGAATTGAAAAGTTGGGTAAAAGAAGGGCAGAGGTATTTGATAGATGGCTGGAGAAAAAAACAGAAAAAGACAAGAGGGGAAATCCTGGTCAACTACTGGAGGAGATTATTCACACTGTCGGTTTTTTAGACAGATTTGACGAGAGAGATGAGGAAGATGTAGCTAGAATAGAAAACATCAATGAGCTTTTGGCAGTAGCGTCGGACTTTGTGACAGTAGAAAAATTTTTGGAGAGTGCGGCTTTATCTGAGTCGGAAATAAAGCAGCATAGATCAAGTGCCAAAATTACTTTAATGACAGTACATGCAGCAAAGGGTCTGGAGTTTGAAAACGTATTTGTAGTGGGACTTGAGGAAGGTTTGTTCCCCCATTCGCGATCGATGTTGTCTGGAGAAAAGGAAGAAATTGAAGAAGAAAGGCGCCTTATTTATGTAGCGATGACACGGGCAAAGAAAAAGCTGACCTTGTCTTGGGCGAGAAATAGATTGGTATTTGGTGGGCGTCATTCTTCAATCCCGTCTAGATTTTTGTCGGAGATTCCGGAGAAGTTGTTAAGAAAAGTTGGTGGGTTCAGAGAAATTGAGAGAAAGAAGTCTATACCCGTATCGAATATTGACGAGTTTGGAGAGAAAAAGAGAATTATTGTGCAGGACTGGGAAATTGCCGAGGCAACTAAGGATGACTTTGCTGAGATAGATAATTGGTAGATAAAAAAATGGCGGTGAAGAAATCACCGCCGAGTGCATACTATTTCCGAAAAGTAATGTTTTCTTTCCAAAAATTTTTCAAAGAAACCCAAACAGAGTTCCAAAAAGTATTCCACTTTGAGGTTTTTTTGATGTAATGACTTCTTACTTGAAACTCCTTATTTAAGTCTTCATCCTTCATAATTCCTCCTATTATGATGTAGTTGGTTGTCGAGATTATATAGAGATGATCGTAATATTGTCAAGAAAAGGATAAAATAAAGAAGTGATGAAAGAAATAACAGAGAAAGAAAAAGTGGTATTTGATGTGGAGGCAAAGCATCCACTGCAGTCTTGGGCTTGGGGTGAGTTTCGCAAAAAAACAGGGGTAGGACTGACTCGCTTGGGGTTTGGGGAGAAAAAAATTGAGGAAGTATTTCAGATTACTTGGCACAGAATACCTCACACCAAGTTTTATATTGGATACTGTCCAAAGTCTGTGGTGCCAAATAAAGAAGAGGTCGAGGCAATAAAAAAGTTTGCATTGGAAAAAGGAGCTATTTTTGTAAAGTTTGAGCCAAATGAAAAGATAAATACGGAGACAGAAAAGAAAATTGCGACATTAATGAATGACTTTAATTGGGTAAAGGGTAAGTCTCTATTTACTAAGTACACTTTTCAACTAGATATTTCCAAAAGCGAGGAAGAGCTTTTGAAGAATATGCACCAGAAAACGAGATACAACTTGAGACTGGCTGAAAAACGTGGAGTTGAGATTGTTGAAGATAACAGCGAAGCAGGTTTTGAAGAATACTGGAAGCTGATGGAAGAAACAACCAAGCGTCAAGGGTTTTTTGCTCACGGAAAGGAGTACCACCGTAAGATGTGGCAGACTATGATAGAGTCGGGAATGGGTCGTTTGTTCAAAGCAGTTTATGAGGGTAAGACACTGACGGCTTGGATGGTATTCATTCTCAATGACACTATTTATTATCCGTATGGAGCATCGAGTAGTGAACATCGCGAAGTGATGGCCAGCAACTTGATGATGTGGGAGGTAATATGCTATGGAAAGAAAAATAACTGCAGATTGTTTGATATGTGGGGTAGTTTGGGACCAGAACCGGATACGCGAGACCCATGGTATGGATTTCATAAATTCAAACAGGGATATGGAGCAGAGTTAGTGGAGTTTTTAGGGAGTTTTGATTTAGTGATAAATCAAACCATGTACAAGCTTTACGGATTGACAGATATGATTCGTTGGGTGGGGTTAAAAATCCTTGCGAAAGTAAGAAGATAATGGAGGATATTCGCCAAAATATTGGCTGGGCAGGACACCTGAAACATCGAGGTTGGAAAACAGTGAGAGTTAAAGCGTCCGATGGCAGGCACTCAATGCAAGTATTTATTCTACGTCTTGGTTGGTGGCCTTTTTCGATGATGAAAGTACAGCGATCAAACTATGATCCTGACTTTAATGAATTAAAGAAAATAAAAAGAAAATACTGGGTGGCAAACTCTATTATTGAACCGCAGAGAATACAAAGTCCTGAAGCTTTTAAAAAAGCAGGATATCACTTAACTAATTTCCCTTTCCTGGCGATGAGTACATATATTAACGATCTGACAAAAAGTGAAAAGCAGTTATGGAGTTCCCTGTCTGACAACGCTAAAAGACTGATAAATAAAAATAAGGAGGTAATTGTGGAAGAAACAAATCCAAAAAAATTTTGTAATCTATGGAAAAAGGCTTCAAAAATATGGATTATGAAACCTGGAGAAGTGGAAAACCTGATTAAAAGCTTTAAGGGAAAAGTAAGGTTGGTAATGAGCCGAGTGAATAATGAATACCACTCAGGACTAATGATGATTTATTCCAAAGATACGGCCAATTATTACATGACATGGACAAGTGAAGCAGGCAGACACTCCGGTGCACACTATAAATTGGTTTGGGAAGAGATGTTAAAAGCAAAAAAGAATGGTCTAAAGTTTTTTGATTTTGAAGGAGTGTTTGACTCACGTTGGCCGCAAAAAAGATGGATAGGTTTTACAGAATTTAAACGAAGATTTGGAGGAAAGTTAGTACGGTTTCCTGGTGGATTTTTCCGCTGGCTTTGACCAAGAAAAAACCCACTCTTTTGAGTGGGTTTTGGTGTTTATTTTTGATACGCATCGGGATTAATTTTGTCCCGGTGGAGCATCATAAACAGATCGGCCATGGATTTGGTTGGTAAAGGTAGATATTTTCCACCCCCGGTACCAATCATAACTCCATTGCTTCTCAAAATACCGTAAATTGATTTGCCATCAATCTTCATCAACCGAGTGCGACCTTTGGCACAAACTTCTGAAAGGACGAGGTTGAGAGCGAAGATGGCTTCATCGGAAATTTCATTATCACTGCTCTCTTTGACAAGTTTGGCTGTTGCTAGGATGCGGAGAAGAATCTCAGGGGAAATCACATCGTCAAGCTTGTCTTTGCCCTCGGTAGCCTGACTGGGATAAATTTTCCTGGATAAATCAAGCCAACTCTTTTCTTTTTCCAGCCATTCGGCTGGGGATAAGCCCCAAAGTTTTTCGGCCAATTCAAACATCGCATTTTTTCGATCACTGACCTTACCAAGTATGGTGTTTTCGCCGGGTAAGTATTCAGGTTTGATTTGGTCCAACTGGAGATTGTCATAAATTGCCAACAATTCACTTTTCCCAAGCTGACCTCCGTTGGCAATATTACCGCCAGTTTCAATCCATTCAATCTGGTATTCGGAATACATGCTCATTAAATTTTCTCCTTAAGGTGCTAGATTTATCTGGGATATTTTAGCACATAAAGGGCCTATAAGAGCAAATAGTGTTGATTTTTGAGTTAAAAGAGAGATTTTTGCTTGGGAAGAGGCTCAAAACTACCAAGAAAATCAGGCACTTCAACTATCTTGATTTGACTAGTGTGGCCAGAAATAAGGGTAATTTTGGATCTGGAGATGGAAAAATATTGAGAAAGAGACTTGATGATCGCTTCATTGGCACGGCCGTTAATTGGCGGCTCTTTTACTGAGACAGCATAAATATTTGGTGCAATTTGAACTATTTTTTCCTGTTTCTTTTTGGGTTTAGCGAGTATAGTAAGACGCATATTACCAGTTAATTGGATCTTGGCCATGAGAGACCAAATACTCATTGGTTTGACTAAAAGGACGGCTGCCAAAAAAACCATTGTAAGCAGACAAAGGTGAGGGGTGGGCGGATTTGATGACTAAGTGTTTGGTGGTATCGATGAAAGCCCCTTTTCTTTGAGCGTAGTTGCCCCAGAGAATAAAGACGAGATGTTCTTTGGTGTCGGCCAGATGGTGAATGATGGCGTCGGTGAACTGTTCCCAGCCTTTATTTTGGTGGCTTCCGGCTTGATGAGCCCTGACTGTTAGGGTGGCGTTTAGAAGAAGTACTCCCTCTTTGACCCAACGATCCAAGTTGCCTGATCCGGGAGACTTTTTGCCAGTGTCTGTTTGGATTTCTTTGTAAATGTTTTGGAGAGAGGGTGGTAGGGCAATACCATCGGGAACGGAAAATGAAAGTCCGTGGGCTTGACCGGGACCATGATAGGGATCTTGTCCGAGAATGACGACTTTTACTTTATCGACTGGTAAGCTATCAAGAGCGTTGAAAATAAATTTGGCGGGAGGGTAGACAGTACTATTTTTATATTCCTGATGAACAAATTCACTAAGCGTTTTAAAATATGGCTTAGAAAATTCGTCTCTTAGTAGTTTTTTCCACGAAGCTTGTATTTTTACTGTCATTATTCTCCGTCTGGAATACCTGCTGGCATTGTGGGAATGTTTTTCATCATCTCACTAAGATCAGTGAACTGAACATCAGAGGGAATATTGAATTTACTATTATCAACAATCCAGTTAGAACATTTCACATTGAGCTTGTCGTCCATACTGATACCGCCATTTGATTTTTCATTGTCATTATTTTCAAGTTTGTCTTCTTCTGTTTCATTAATCTTCATTTTCATTCCTTGTGATTTTGTTTCGGTGTTCCAGGTGTACATGTAGGTGCCGTCGGAGATCATGCGCATACTGATACGAGGAAAATTTTGGTCAGTACTAGTAACCTCAACTTCTTGAGCTATTTTTTTGCCAGAGATATAAATTGTGCCGGTAGTGTCTGTTTTGACGTTTTTATCGTCGACAGAAGAGGAAGAAACGGTACACTTTTGATTTTTATCCATACCAAGAAGATCGCGCATAGTAGTAGAGAGACTTTGTTCGGACTCGGGTGTTTTGTCTTCGTTGGCTTGGAAATCAGTACCATTCGGAACTTTTGCAGTACAAGCAGAAAGGAATACTGCAGAAACGATAACTAAAGAAAAGTATGTAATGTTTCTCATATATCCAAAGTATACACAATGTTATGTATTTTCTATACTTTTCCAGAGATAGAGGCTGGCAAGAGAAAGGTGAAAACCTTTGGAGAATAAAATTGGTATTTTGTAAGAATGGAGTTCAAAATCTTGTCTTTTTGGAGATGGGTGATGGCTTTGGAGTTATCCATATAGTTGATTATGAATCATAAACGATATGGAAAAGCGACTCGTGGTATAATATAGGATATGACATATTTTAACCGAGGTTCAGGTGGCGACAGTAGAAGCCAGTTTTACAGTTCCAGAGAAGGTTTTGGGTCCCGCGGGAATGATCACGGAACAGATCGAAGAGAGTTGTTTGACGCTACTTGCGCCAAATGTGGCGGTATTGCAAAAGTTCCTTTTAAACCAAATGGTAGAAAAGAAGTTTTTTGTAGTAAATGTTTTGAAACCGTAAATGGCGGTGAGTCTAGAGATTCAGGAAGATTTGAGAGTAGAGGTGATTCCAGAAGTTTTGGCAATAGAGATGGTAGAGATACCCGAAGTTTTGCAGATAGACCGATGTTTAGTGCCATTTGTGACGAATGTGGTGATAACTGCCAGATACCTTTTGAGCCAAGAAATGGCAAGCCAGTTCTTTGTAGTGATTGTTTTGCTAAAAAAGATGGTGGTGGTTTTGCTCCCAGAACAAACCCTTTCTCAAAATCTGCCAAATCAACGCCAAACAACCTGGACTTGAGTGAGTTGAATGCCAAACTGGATAAAATCATCAAACTTTTGACTCCAGTGGAACCAAAAAATATAACAGAAAAGATTTTGAAAACAATTGAAATCAATTCTGGAAAAGAAGTGACGCCGGTTAAGAAAAAGGCAAAGATAGCCAAGAAAAAAGTTTCCGCAGAGAAATAAGCTGTCTCCTTCTGACGATACGACTGAAGATATATAGAACGCCGATGATGGCGAAATTTATGAGGACACAGCCTGAAGCGAGGGGTGTAAGTCAATTTATAGGTTAGTTTTGAGGCTAGGATATTGGGGAGTTGACATTCCAGTTACTGGAAGGTGTATAGTCGTTTAACAATGAAGAAATACACTATTGGAGAAGTGGCGAAAATAACTGGAGTACCCACAAAGACACTGCGTTTTTATGAGGAAAAAGAAATTATCAAGGCGGCGATGCGTGAAGATAACGGGTATAGATTGTTTGATGAAGAAAACATTGAGGAGATAAAACTAATTAAGTATGCACGAGATTTGGGATTGCCTCTTGTGGAAATAAAGAAGCTGACGAGAGGATGTACAGACGGAAACTGCGAACACACCAAGGAGACAAATAAGAAAATTATCGATGGCTATATCGCAGCACTAACCGAGAGAATCACCCAGATGCAGAATCTAAAGGAAAGAATGGTTCGTTTGCAGAAAAGGGGGCCATATTGCTGTGAAATACTTCATCAATTAGTAATTAACGATAGAAAGGAAGGTGAGAAATAATGGAGAACTGTCCTTGTAATGATTGCAAATGCGGAGATGGAGGCTGCAAGTGCTAAATTAGCCATAACACCACTATGATCGCGCGACATGGTGGTGAAATTGGTATGTATAATATTGAAAAACTTACTTTGAAATTTTGAGGAGGAGAGATGCTTAAAAGGGGAAGAGAATTACTTGGATACAGCGGTAGGATTACTATGGATGGACCACTGCCCGAGTGGATAACTGACACCAAAGAAGTGACAGTTCGAGAAAAAATTCTCGTAATCTGTCTAATGCTTTACTACATGCAAAAAGGAATGTCTGCTCATTATGCTTGTGTGGGAGTCTTTAAATACCACCTTGATAAAGTGGCGAAGAAGAAGATCAAAAGTATTGAAGACAAGCTTAATGATCCAGAACTTGAGAAGCTTTATCCTGATCTAGATAAACGAAAATATGTTATCTTGGGTAATCAATTCGAAATAATGGCAGAGAATTTGATTAACAAACCTGAGGTAACAGAGGCAAGTATCGAACAGATTGCCGAAAACTTGTATCAAGAATTTTTTGAGTAATTTTTTCCCCGCGCAAGCGGGGATTTTTTATGGGAAATATTGGTAGAGATTTTTGGCCGTGGGGTTGCGCCATTTGTTGTGGGAGCAGACGAATAGGAGGTTTTGTTTGTTTTGACTTGACATATATACCATATTGTCATATATTATCATTAGGATTAGAGTTACTCTGATCGCACGACCCCGAGAAATCGGGATTTTGTGTATTTAGGAGGGAAACACTTTAATTTTGTTTTTGTATATCTTAGGTTTTATTATTCTATCGAAATCTATAAAATGATCGCTTCTTATATTATGATCGCCAACAAGATTGTCATATACTGGATAGATTAATGCATCAGCTAGTTGTAAACCTGCGTGATTTTGTTTTTTGTGCACAATGAATATTTCATTTATAGTTCCTCTAAAATCTAAGACCCCTATATCTCCAACTCCTTGTTTTTGAATTTCGTTAAACGCATTCCTTAAATTAATATCTTCAGCATCTCCTCTTGATTCAGCGATAATTGCACCGCGTGCCCTCCTTCTTGACAAATATTCATAAAAATTAATCAATAAAAATTTTAGTGACAAACAATATAGATCATATTTTTTGATATCCGCACCTCTGTATATATTTCCTCTAATTTTATTGATTCCTTTTAATGTTTTGTCTTTGTTAAATGTTCCATATTTTAAGATTAGTTTTTCTTTGTCAATAAATGTAAATATTGCGTCAAAAATCGTATTGGCAATTAATTTCTCTATCGAATTTATGAATTTTATTTTTTTATCGATATTTATTGCAAGATCTGAATACAAGTCTCTTGTGTGTAGGATATCCACATAATGGAGAATTGGGAATTTACTTCGAGAATAATAGTTTGATTGTATTTTTCTCAACGCAAAATTTAATTTAGGCAAAGCGTTTGCAGCAATGATTGGACCGCCAATTCCAAAATGATGATGTTTCTCTCGAAGGGCAATTTCTTTCCTCGGCACTTTCTTCAAATCAACAAGGTTTGGTGTATATATTTCGTCTAAAAATAGATAGTAGAAATTTTCAACTGCCATTTATTTGTATATTATTATTTTAATAATTTTGATATTCTTCCGGCTATAAGTTGACTGAACTATATCGAATATACTTGGCGGATTGATTGTTTGTGTCACAATTTTGGTTTACTTCTATCGCTGACAGTGAGATTTGAAGGGACAGGTGGAGCATTTGGTGAGGTCCTCGGTGCGGGTGAAATCGAGGTCGCGAATTTGGGAGACGGAGGTTTTGATTACCTTCTTTAATTCGGTGACATCTTCTGGAGAGATAATAAAATTTTCTCTGTGGAAATTGTTTTGGGCGTCGGGCTCGATGAAGTCTATCTGGGTTTCTTTGACCTCGTACTGGAAAGATTTATCTAGCTCTGAAAGGAGCTGATAGAAAGTGAGCTGACGTTTGTAGTCGCCATCAGAGTTCTTGGTGTTGCCTTCGATTTCGTTTCTGGTTTTGGGTTTTCCTGTTTTGTAATCGATGACACGGACGTGCTTTTCCTTTTCGTTTGTTACTTCTATGCGATCGACTTTGCCGGTGAGGGCTGAATCACCCAGATGAATCTGGGAGGTGAGAGAAGTGCCGAAACTTTTCTCGGTAAAGAGACAGGCGGTGAATTCTTTTTCGTATTTATCGTAGTAATTGGTGAGGACTTTTTTGCCATGAGCGAGACGGTCTTTGAAGTCTGTCTCCGTCATGATTTCTCTCTGGAGGGCGGCTTCGAAATCTTTGAGGAATATTTCTTTGGATTCAAGTTTGCCATTGTTTAATTCCCTAAAGAGCTGTTCTAGGGCGTAGTGAACAGCGGTACCGAAGCACATGGCAGGAGCTTTGCTCCTCGGAATTCTATATAGATTGTCGAGCTTGAATTTGTAGTGACAGCGGAGATAGGTGTTGAGGGCCGTAGGGGAAAGCTTGAGGTCTTTGATGATTTCCTTGAGATACTCGGCTTCGCCATCTAGAAGAGTTTCTTCTTTGGCTGGAGACATAAGGGTGGCAAGAATGTGGGCGGAATTTTCTATTTTTTTGGTATCCACCTTTTCGATATTTTCTTTGGGAAGATCTTCAAGGAACATGGCGGGGAAGATCATCTTGGCGGAGTTTTCATACTGCGTAGAGCCAGTGAGGAATAGCTCTTGTTTGGCTCTGGTCGCTGCGACATAAAAGAGACGGCGTTCTTCGGCGTTTTTATCCTCTTTATCCGTATCTTCATAAACGATAATACCGTCTGGGAGCTTGATCATTTCCCTTTTGGCTTTGTTGCCCCAGTGAGTATCGGCGAATCTGTAAATGTAGACTGTATTCCACTCGAGACCTTTGGATTTGTGAGCTGTGGTGAGGGTTACAGCGTCGTCGTTCCCTATCAGGACTTGTTCCTCTAATTTGAGATTGTTCTCCTCCATTATCTGCAGGTTATAAACGTAGCCAAAGAGATCGAGATCTGGGAAAGAGGTGCTTTGTGACTTAACGTCGTCAAAGAGGGTGCCGAAGCGATTTAATTCGATAATGGGCTGAGGAAGAGCGAGAATATATTCAAGAAGCCCCGACTCTTGGAGAATCATCTGGAACATTTCGGGGAGAGTGTGAGTGGCGGCCTTGGAGTTCCAAGAAACAAACAGAAGATATGCCTCGACGACTTTCTCGTCTAGCTCGGGGTGATCGGACTGGAGAGAGTCGACTAGCGTTTTTCTTTCTTGGTGGGCTTGTCTACTAATTTTTAAAATGGAAAGCGGATTGAGGTGGAAATAGGGAAAGTTTAATACAGTAAAGAGGTCGAGGTCGTCAACTTTGTTGTGAAGAGTGGTGGCAACTTTTAGAATTTTGAGAAATTGACTAACAAGAGGAGTAGCCAGAATATTGGTACCGCCCTCGAGGTGGTAAGGAATGTTTTTTTGTTTGAACAGATTGACTAAGATATCGACGTCTTTGTTTTCTTTGACTATCACCGCGAAATCCTTGGGGCTTGCCCCTTTTTTTATTTTTTCCTGAATGTCGCTTGTTATGAACTCATCCTCAAGTACAGTGGAGCTAAATTCGACGGTTTTGATCTTTTCGTCTTTTAGCTCTGTGTTAGCGTGGAGAGGAGTTTCACCCAGAAGCGTGGCGGCAGAGTCGAGAATAGTTTGGGTGGAACGATAGCTTTGGTCGAGAACTATTTTGGTGTGACCCGGGAAAGCTTTTTCAAATTCGCGAACATTTTCTTTACTGGCTCCCTGGAAACGGAAAATGCTTTGGTTGGGATCGCCGACGGCAAAAATATTGGCTTGTTCACCCCAGTAACTGGCGAGAGCAAAGATGAGTCTGTTTTGGGCGGAGTTGGTGTCTTGATATTCATCAACTAGGAGATACTGGAACTTTTCTTGATATCCAAGAAGGAAGTCTGGGTCTTTCTCAAAAGCTTCGACAACCCAGTTGATCATATCGTTGAAATCAAATCTACCTAGAGTAGTCAGCTTGTTTTGATAATTTTCGTAGATATCTAATAGATCGAGATTTTTGCTGACTAATTTTTCTTTTTCTATTCTGGCAGTTTTACTAAGGTCGTCTTTTTCTAATTCAAATTCATCTTTTAAAAGCGAGACTAGCTGGGAATATTTCTCAATAGTGAAACCTTCGCGCTTGAGATCGGAAATGCTATTTAAAATGTAGGGGAGATAGAAGAGAGGGTCGCCTATTGGTTTTAATAGGGCGAAGTTTCCTTGCTCTAGAATTTCTTGAATGATTTGAATTTTTTCCAGATCAGTGACATTTTGCATGCCGGCGGGTTTGCTGAATCTTTCTGGGTTCTGGGCAATCACATCGGCACAGAAAGAGTGAAAGGTGGTGACCTGAACGAGATAGCCGTCTTTACCAATGAGATTGATGAGGCGAGTCCGCATTTCTTTGGTGGCCGCCTCAGTGAAGGTAAGGGCAAGGATAGAGCTTGGGTCAGTGTCGGTTTCTTTAAGGATGTTGGCAATGCGAGTGGTGAGGACTTGGGTTTTGCCTGTGCCGGGGCCGGCAAGAACCAGAACAGGACCTTCGATAGTATCGACGGCTTGGCGCTGAGCATCGTTTAATTTTTTGTATGCTAGATCAAATTCTGGAGTTGAGTTCGGCATGTATAAGATATTGTAGCCTGAGAATAGACTTTTTTAGAGATGGTATGATACTAGGGTATTTTGCAAGTTAAAAAAGGAGGCTTTAATGATTGTTGTTTTGTCTTTTATACTTGGTATTATCGCCGGAATGATAATGACTGGGGCATCTATACCAATTCTTGTTTCTTTGGGAGTTGTAGAGGATTTAGCAATAACTCTTGGAACGATAATTGGCGGCCTGACTTTGAGTGTATCTGTAATTTATGCTTGGATAAATCGTAAGAAGTTCTAAACTGCTTATTCCCCGCTTAATGCGGGGTTTTTTATACATCTAATTCTTTGCTTTTTTCCAAACCAGATTTGAGGCCGAGGGCGGATTCAAGTTTGTTACCTATTTGATTCATGGTTTGGGAGGTGGAGTTCATGGAGTTGTAGGCGTTGGTGAGATGCTTTCCAAGAAGGGTAAAGTTTTCATTTAACTTTTCGTAGTCTTTCTGAACTGCTCTTAAAAGGGTAAAGACTTCGGCGGTTTTGCCGGCAATTTTCTGGCCCTCAAGAGAGAGAAGTATTGTTTGAAGATTGGCATAGAGAGTGGTTGGGGAAACGGGATATACCCGGGCGTCTCTTGAAAGATCAAGAATTTCTTGCTCATTTACTATTTCATAGTAAACAGACTCTGAAGGAATATACATCAGAGCAAAGTCTAGGGTACCCTCTTCGGGAAGAATATATTTGCTGGAAATGTCTCTGAGATGTTTTTTGACGTCGCGGATAAAAGCGGTACGAGCGAGGGATTTTTCTGACGGAGTGGTGGCTTGATAAATTTTTTGGAAATTTTCCATGGGGAACTTGGAGTCTATGGGAAGGATTCCAGATTGAGTTTTGATGGCGGCATCGACGATCACACCACTTTTAAAATGGTGCTGAAGAGCATAACCCGTCTTTGGAAACATCTGAGCAATGAGATCTTTGAGGACTTGTTCACCGATATTACCTCTTAGCTTGGGGGACTTTAGGTAGTCTTGAAGATCTTTCATGGAGCGGCTTACTTCGCCGAAAGCTCCTGCTTCTTTTTTTAGATCACCGATCACCGTGGTGGCTTGATCAAGACGGGAGAAAAGCTCGCGGTAGTTTTGCTGGAGAGAGGCGGTAGTGGTACGATTGGTGGTATCAAAAGATTGTTGGAGTGATTTGAGCCATGCGTTTAAAGTGGGGTCTGTGTTTGGCTTTTGAAGCTGGGACTTGAGAAGAAAATATAGAATCAGTAATCCAATAAAGAGAAATGCTATTACAATGAGAGTATCAGTTGACATAGATTCATTTTACATTAATGGAGCGAAACAAACACGAAAGAAATAAAAGGTATGGGTGGTTAGTTTTTTTTGCGGTGGTCAATTGGCTAGCCATCGGTCTATCGATCTGGAAAATTGATCCAGATAATGTGGCGAACTTTTTATTTCAGGGAAGTTATCTACCGATGGGTATTTTGCTTACTGGAGGAATTTTTTGGCTGCTTTCGATTTTGACATTATCTTCTATACGAGCTTTGCGCTGGACTTTGGGAATTATGATATTTATTTATCTTCGTATTTGGGGACTTGGATCGATACTGAATGGTGTTTTGATCTTGGGATTATTAGTCATTTGGGAAATATATAACTACAAGAAAAAACCAAAAGAAACTGTGTTACACTTTGATTAATTAAAGTTTATATTAAGGACAGAAAATGCAACTTTCAAATAATCCTCTAAATAAAAATATTGAGAAACAGTTATCAGAGATGATGTACGGGATTTTGGCAGAGCTGAGAACCCCAGAGGAGGTCAAAATGGTGATGGGGGACGTCTTAACCGATGGAGAAAGAATGGCAATCTTGAAACGTCTGGGAATTGCCGTGTATTTGGATAAGGGTAGAAGTTATGAAGATATTAAAAATAATGTCAAAGTAAGCTCGGCCACAATTGCATCCGTAGCGGAAAATTTGGGTAACTCCGGCTGGCAAGAGATGATTAAGAGAATCAAGGCTGAAGAGTGGGCTTCTGAGTGGACAGATAAAATTTCTGGAAGAATTAAAAAGATTTTGGGATAAAAGATTGCTCCGATATGACGGACTAGATTACCACGTCGTGAATACACTTCTTGCAATGACGATGCTGAGGTACAATTGAGGCATGGGAAAGTATTACATCACAACAACATTACCTTACGTAAATGCGGAACCACATATTGGCTTTGCTATGGAGATAGTGCGCGCGGATGTGATGGCTCGGTTGCACAGAGCTTTGGGAGATGAAGTATTTTTTAACACTGGGACGGATGAACATGGTCAGAAAATTTATCAGAAGGCAATGGAACTTGGAGTTGACCCACAAAAATACTGTGATGAAAATGCAGCCAAGTTTTCGATTTTAAAAGAAGCCTTAAATCTTTCTTTTAATAGTTTTATTAGG